>JAEWYV010000057.1 GCA_023458615.1 Bacillota bacterium | reverse complement strand
GGAGGCCATGGTCAACGAAGATGCAGGTCATCTGGCTGCCTACCGCCTCATGCACCAGCACACTGGCGACGGAGGAATCCACCCCGCCGGATAGTGCGCCAATGACGCGACCGGTGCCAACCTGCTTTCGTACGGCAGCAATCAGCTCGTCCTTCAGGTTTGCCGCGCTGTAATCGCAGCGGAGATGGCATACCTTCTTTAAGAAGTTTTCAAACAACCGCTGCCCATTCTGCGTATGGGTCACTTCTGCATGGAACTGAATTCCGTAAAAGCGCCGTGCTTCATCGGCAAATGCGGCGACGGGGCAAGCATCCGTCGAAGCGATTGCCGTAAATCCTTCCGGCGCGCGGGTTACGGAATCGTTATGGTTCATCCAAACCACATTGCCCATGCCCTCAAATAGCGGATGCTTAGCAAAGCGAATCTTAGTGTGTCCATATTCGCGAATCGGCGCGGAGGCAATCTCGCCTCCAAAAACCTTCGCTAGATACTGCATCCCATAGCAGATGCCAAGCACCGGTACGCCAAGCGAAAAGATATTGTTATCACATGCTTTTGCGCCCTCTTCATAGGCACTGTCCGGCCCGCCGGTGAGGATGATTGCGCTCAGTGCATCTCCCTTGATGCGCTCAATCGGCGCATCATGTGGAATGAGTTCACTATAGACGCCCGCCTCGCGCACGCGGCGCGCGATGAGTTGATTGTATTGTCCGCCAAAGTCGAGTACTACAACACGTTCCCGCATTTCTTACTCCCCGCGGAAGACGATGCCCGTCTCGTCCGCGCTCTCAATGATGGCAAGGGATTCTATATGGATACCGGCTTCACGCAGGCGTTGACCGCCGGGCTGAAATCCTTTTTCAATAGCAATGCCGATGCCGAGCAGTTCCGCACCCGCCTCGTCTACAATCTCAACAAGTCCGCGCAGCGCTTCGCCATTTGCGATAAAATCGTCAATGATGAGCACCTTGTCATTGGAGCCAAGCCACTGACTCGCAACGATGAGTGTGAATTTCTTTTTGTAGGTGTAGGAGTAAATGTCGCTTTTGTAGAGCCCGCCTTCGATGTTGTCCGATTTTGCCTTTTTAGCAAATACCATCGGAACACCGAACTCCTCTGCGCAAATGGTCGCCAGCGGAATACCCGAAGCCTCCACCGTCAGCACCGCCGTTAGCCCTGTTAAATCAAAACGGCTTTTGAATTCCTTCGCCATGTCGCGCATCAACGCTGTATCCACACGGTGGTTCAAAAAGCCGTCTACCTTTATGATGTTACCCGGAAGCACGCGCCCCTCGGCGCGAATTCGATCATATAACTGCTTCATCCTGCACCAACTCCTCACCTATCCAAATAATGCGTCTATTATCGCGCATATACGCCCCGAAATCAAGTAATTGCACAAATTTCGTATATTGTTGTGACATGCGCTAAAATTATCTCTCGCTCTATTGAGAATAGCCAAACACAAAAGAAACGCCGCATGGGAAACCCCAGCGGCGTAAGAAAAACGATTCTTTTAGTTGAGCGAATCCTTGAGCGCCTTGCCGGCCTTGAAGGTGGGCAGTTTGGACGCCGGGATATCGATCTCTTTGCGGGTCTGCGGATTGTGTCCTTTGCGAGCGGGGCGAACCTTTGCTTCAAAGGTGCCAAAGCCAACGATGGAAACCTTCTCGCCAGCCTTCAGAGACTCTTCGACGGAGGTCAGAAAAGCAACAACTGCTTTCTCTGCATCCTTTTTCGAGAGTTCGCTCTTCTCCGCGACGGCCGCGATTAAATCGGTTTTATTCATTGTGAAATATCCTCCATGAATTTTTGGTTGCTGACATATTGTATCAACCTTAGCGTAGATTGGCAAGCCTTAAATTGTAAATTATCTCGGAATTCGGCGCTTTTTGGCCTCTTCCCACAGTTTATCCTGTTCTGCAAAAGGCAATTCTTTCAGCGCATGTCCCTGCATAAGAGCAAGTTGTTCCATCTGTTCAAATCGATAGATGAATTTATCCGTTGCCTGCATGAGTAAAAATTCCGGCTCCAATTTTAATAGTCGCGCCACATTGACCACGGCAAACAACAGATCGCCCATCTCCTCTTCGATGTTGCTGCCCTGCTCCATCGCCTGACGGAGTTCCTCAGTCTCTTCCGCAATTTTGTAGAACGCATCGTTTGCGCTACTCCAGTCAAACCCGATATCCGCAGCTTTCTTTTGTACTTTTCGGCTGCGCAAAAGAGCGGGAAAGCTCTTGGGTACGCTTTTGAGCACTTCCGTCTGCGTGGTCTGCTTTCGTTGCGCCATCTTAAGCGCATCCCAGTTTTTCAGCACCTCGTCCGAACCACTTACACGAATCGACCCAAATACATGCGGATGACGATAAATCAGCTTTTCCACGAGTTCGGTGCAGGCATCCCGCGCGGAAAACGCGCTCTGTTCCTCCGCAATTGCCGCATGCAACGCAAACTGAAGCAATACATCACCCATCTCCTCGCAGATATGCGCATCGTCATCTTCATCGATTGCGTCAATCAGCTCATAGCTTTCTTCCAGTAATGCATTTTTCAGGGAAATATGCGTTTGCTCACGATCCCATGGGCAACCGTTTGGCGCGCGAAGACGGCGAACAATTCGCATTACGTCGTCAAAGCCATGCCGGGTTCGCGCCTCATAGTCGCTATGCGGCACATAGACAATACTCGTTGCGTCATAGGCACGCTGCCGATCTAGATCGCAAAGGCAGATTTCGCGACTCTCGTAAGTTCCACCTTCCTGAATTCTGGCATGAAAAATCTTCCAGTCGTCCGGAAAATACTCGCCTAAATACAGCTTTGCTTCGCCAGCTGCAAGCGCAGAGTCAATCTCCTCAACGATGTAACTCTGTTCCGGGTCGATCTGATCCGGCAGGTCATGCGCAGAGATGGCAACGCCCCGCTCAAGCAGCGGAAAGGCAACGTCTCCAGCTGAAAGATAAGGCAGCACAGAAATAGCAATGTTGCGCTGTGTTGCCAGATCATAAATGACGGGAAGCTGGCTATTTTGAATGCTGCCCGTTGCAACATAGACGCACGGCGCATTGCCACAGAGGCGCTCTGCAATTGATCGATTGAGTGCGTCGAAATCTGGCGACGCCTCAAACAGATCATCCATCGATTGAACATCATCGGTATGCTGCCGGACGATATCGGCACAAGGATGCCGCAACGTCTGAATAAAGATTGTATCGGACTGTGCAAGAACCGTTTGCTGTGCCAGCGTGAGCGCTCCGGGTGCGCAAAGAAAAATGACCGTAATGGACTGCATAGACTCCCTTTCTATTTCTGCCTGCGCGTACGGGACTGCAACTTGGCTAAGATGGATCCACCGGGAATAAACGAAAGGTCTTCCTCCGTAAACATGCGCATGGCAAGCACCCCCGCGAGATACAGTACAACGCCGATCAGGATCGCGCCAGCGGTTGCAACCGTATTTGAGGCAATGCGCGAATGGATCAGCGCATAGCTAAAGTATGCCGCACCGCCCATGATGAGTGCAGCTACCAGCGGTTTGATGAACGTATCCATCACATTAAGTTTCAGCCTGGTATATCGAATCAAGTAGATCGCGTCCAGCAGACCCGCAACGGTATAACATGCCGTTGTGGAGATTGCCGCACCCTGAATCTCGATATTCGGGTTTCGCATAAGTGTCAACATCAAGACGACCTTCACAATGCCGCCAATCAGCAGGTTGATCACCGGGATATGCTGTTTGCCAGCCCCCTGCAATATGCCGGTTAACGTTTGTACGAGCGAGAGAAAAATGACGCCCACGGCGGAGGTACGCATCAACGCGCTGGCAATTTGCAAGCGCTGATCATCAATTGTGTACAGAAGGTCTATTACAGGTGCCGAAAGCGCAAATAGGCCGACCGCGCAAGGAATGCCGATGAACATGGCGAGTTTGATGCCCATTGCAGAAACCGTGTGGATCGTCTTTTGATCCTTTGCCGTTCGCGCGGCGGAAATCGCCGGAACCAGGCTCATCGCCAGTGCAATGGTCAAGACGGCTGGCATATTGATGATATTTGTGACATTGCTTCTCAATGCAACATAGCGCATGGAAGCCGCCGCCTCGTCAAACCCGATGCTAAGCAACGTATTCTTTATGAGTGAAGCATCCGCGATACCCGTGATCGGCATAATCGAGGCGCCGATGGTAACCGGAATTGCTATGGCAAGCAGTCCTCGAATGATATGCTTGTCATTCACCGGTTCCATTGAATCCCTCTGAAGCAGCTCGATGTCCTTTTTCCGGAAGAGATAGAACCCGCCAACAACCAGCAGCGCGAGAAGCTCTGAAATCGTTACACCCGCAACAGCGCCCATTGCGCCGTATTCCAGCCCGCGTGGCATCCAGCGTGCCGCTAGATAGAGCCCCAAGATAAGCTTTCCAGCCTGCTCCGCAAGCTGGGACATAGCCGTCCCCGTCATCTGCTGGAGCCCTTGCAGATAGCCGCGATAGGAACACATCACGGAGACAATCAAAAGCGCCGGAGACATCACACGAAATGACGGTGCCGCAAGCGGTCCAACGGTGGTTCGCGCAAGCAAGTCTGCGCCAAAATACATCAGCGCCGTTGTGACAATGCCGATACCAAGCAGCAAGACCTGAGATGTGCGAAAGACCCGCTTGGCTCCAGCACTATCCCCCATTGCCGTATGCTCGGCAACCATGCGGGAGATCGCCGTTGGAAGCCCGGCAGAACTGATTACAAGCAATGTGGAATAATATGGATAGACAGCCTCATAATACTGCATGCCGTCTCCCAGCATGTTATAGAGCGGAATACGAAAAAACGCGCCAATCACCTTGCAGATCAGCCCGGCTAGTCCAAGAATGACGGCTCCTTTAACAAAGGATTTTTTTTCGTTTTTTGCCATGCATCAATATCCCTTTTTCCTGCGCTCGCAATCCACGCGGCGGTCGTATTGCCTTTATGTTTGCGGCGCCTGCACAGGCGGTATTATACCATCTTTTTTCTCTTCATGCCATCTTTTCGGCATTTGCCTGGGCGCATTGTGATGCCGTGCACACATCTCGACAAATAAAACAGGTGTTGATATAATAATTCTATTAAACATGGAGGTTAGAGCAATGGGTTTGTTATCCGCAGCCAGCGGCGCAATCAGCGGCGTATTGGCCGATCAATGGAGAGAGTATTTTTACTGTGAAGCCATGGGGCCGGACGTTCTCGTTTGCAAAGGCCAAAAACGCGTAAACGAAAAGCGTAGTTCCAACACCAAAGCTTCCGACAATATCATTACGAATGGTTCTATTGTCGCCGTCAATGACGGACAGTTCATGATGATCGTTGAACAGGGCAAGGTCGTGGATTTCACAGCCGAATCCGGCGAATATGTGTATGATAAATCCACAGAGCCCTCGCTGTTTTACGGTGGATTTGGCAAGGGATTGCTCGAATCGCTCAAGATCATCGGTCGCCGCTTTACCTTCGGCGGAGATACCGCAAAAGATCAGCGCGTATACTACTTTAACACCAAGGAAATCATCGGCAATAAGTACGGAACAGCCAACCCTGTCCCCTTCCGCATTGTTGATAAAAATGTGGGACTCGATATCGACATCGCGATTCGCTGCTATGGCGAATACTCCTATAAGTTTGTCGATCCGATTCTGTTTTATAAGAACGTATGCGGCAATGTGGAGAGCGACTATCTGCGCGAAGAGATCGACAGCCAGCTCAAGAGCGAGCTTTTGACAGCCCTGCAGCCCGCGTTTTCCAAGATCAGCGATATGGGTCTTCGCTATAGCGCGCTGCCCGGACACGCAAAAGAGATTGCGGACGCACTGAACGCAGAGCTCTCCGCCGACTGGAAGGAGCTGCGTGGCATCGCAATTTCTTCGTTTGGTGTGAGTTCCGTCACTGCTTCACCCGAGGATGAAGAGCGCATCAAGCAGTTGCAGCAAGCAGCCGCGTTGAAAGACCCGACCATGGCAGCAGCCGTACTCGCAAGCGCGCAGGCGCAGGCGATGCAGGATGCGGCAAAGAATGAAAATGGTGCGTTTATGGCGTTTGCAGGCATGAATGCCGCCGCCAACGCAGGCGGAACCAATGCTGCAACGTTGTTTGGCATGGGCCAGCAGCAACAGCAACAGGCCGCGGCAAGTGGCTGGACTTGCCCGAAATGCGGGCAGACCAGCAACACCGGCAAATTCTGCGCCAACTGCGGAACCGCAAAACCGGAAGCGGGCGGCTGGACCTGCGCAAAGTGTGGTCAGACCGGCAACACCGGCAAGTTCTGCTCTAACTGCGGAGCAGCGAAACCGTAAACATCGAAGCGACTCAAAAATTACCACCCAAACGGGTGGTAATTTTTTTACCTCATTTGCAGACCTGATTTCTTTTCTGATTTAATATAGTTAAGCAGAGCGAAACTATCTGCATGGATCTATTGATTTAGTATGAAAAATACCACATGAATTTCGATAGGTTTTGCTAGGAAAAGAACTTGCTTTTTTATTCGATATCCGTTACAATACTGCATGCGGGCTTAACAAAGCGCGTCTGCATCAAAGCCTAGGGGCATGATGTAATGGTAACATAGCGGTCTCCAAAACCGTTCTTCTGGGTTCGAGTCCTAGTGCCCCTGCCAAAACAAAAGCCATCCCGTAGGGTGGCTTTTGTTTTGCATATCGTTCAAAAAAACTCGATATTCACGAATATTTCTGAATTCTAAATTTCATTTTTTATACTCTCAATGGCTTCAATCACCGTCTCAATCGATGAAAACCTAGGTTCAAAGTTTAATAGTCTCTTTGCCTTTTCCATAGAAGCAATCGGGGAACGGTCAATATGCTCCGCGGATACCGCAGCATTTTCCTCAGACAACGTATCTAAAAACGCCTGATACGGCTTGTAAACGATCGAAGGCTCAAAGCCAAAATGCCGATAGAGCTGTTCCCCCATGCCGGACAGCGTCAATGCTGTTTTGCATACGATATGGAACGACTCCCCATTTGACCTTTCATTATTGAGGCATGCAATCGCCAGCTTTGCAATATCCTCCGCGTGCACATGATGCAGCGTGGCTTGCCCATGTTCCGGTAGCAGAATTGGCTTCCCGGCAATGATATCCCGAATCACTTGCGGATCTCGATTGCCCTGTGGGCCCACCGGCATCCAACCTCGGCCACAAATGTGCCCCGGGTGTAGAATTGTGACACGCAATCCAAGCGTTTTATACGCATCCAGTAAAAGCTCTTCGATCTCTGCTTTGCCGCGCCCATAATCATCCGTTGCCGTGCGTGGGTGGGATTCCGATACTGGAACTTCCAGCTTCTTATCGTAAATCCAAATGCTGCCAATGCTGATGAGCCGTACTGACTTCATCATACCGAGTGTTTTAAAGCGTTGCAGCAATTCTTCTGCATCCGAGCGTGTATAAGGTAACAGGTCGCAAACCAAGTCGGTGTCTCGATCTATTACGGTTTGAATTGCATCTTCTCGGCTCATTGTGATTTGCTGGACGGTTTGCCATTCCGGCACATCTCGGGTATAGGCTACGCGATTGCCGCGAGAAACGGCAAGTACGTGATACCCCGCCTGCACCAACGCAGGCACCAAATAGGAACCAATGTGCCCCGTTGCGCCAAGAACAACCGCATTCGGCATGTGTTTTTACCTACCTATTTTTTACTCTTTTATGCGTGCTAGCATAGCGCTATACGAACTGCACGATATAATCATGCAAATTTTGATACGCAATTTTATAGATATCCGCATCCGAAAAGCCACGCTTGGAGAGCGCCTCAAACAACACGGGAAAATCCCGGCTCGTCTTAAAATCTTTGGGATAATGCTGCATGCCATCCAGATCGGAACCAAGTGCACAGCAATTGATTCCACCAACCTCCACAACGCGGCAGATATGGCGTACTATATCATCAATGCAGGCATCGCTTTTCGGCGAAAGATGCAGGTAATAAAAGTTCACACCGACCGTACCGCCCTGCGCCGCTATTTTGCGAATCAAATCATCGTTGAGCGAACGCGGGTTATCATGGACACTTTTTGCGTTGGAGTGCGAGGCGAACACCGGCCTTGTTGCGCGCGCAAGCACCTGTTCAATACCGCGGTCGCTCAGATGCGAAACATCAATCGCCATGCCGATATTGCACATCTCGTCAATGATATCTCTTCCGATTGCTGTCAGCCCTTTGTTCCCGCGATCCAGCGCCGCGCCAGCCAGCTCGTTGTTCTCGTTCCACGTTAGCGTCATGGCGCGTACGCCAAGGCGATAAAGCACACGCAGCACCGCCATGCTGCCGTCCACTGCCTCCGCCCCCTCAACGCTGAGCACGGTTGAAATCTTCCCGCTCTCCGGCGTATAATCCTGCGTCAGCGGAACAAGCTCCGGATGCGCTGCAAGCGTGCGGTAATATGCATCGATCATCGCGATACATTGATGCAGCGGCTGCGTTTTTAGGGTTGTATCTGTCCAGCAAGCAAAGAATTGCAGTGCAACCCCACCGCGCATCATATCATCCAGTCGAATGGTCTGCTCGCGCTTGGGATTCACTAAATCATAACCAGACTGCACCGCACCATAGAGAAAGTCGCAGTGCCCATCCGCAACAGGAAACATGTTTACCTCCGTGCAATTGCCTTCCGATTTAATAGTAAACCGGAAGGCACTTAAGTTTCTGCAACAAACGGGGCATGGCGAACCATGCCCCATCTTATGTTGTATGGATTACTTCGCGTAGTCTACCGTGCGGGTTTCACGAATGACGCTGACCTTGATTTGGCCGGGGTATTCGAGCTCCGTCTCGATACGCTTTGCGATATCCTTCGCCAGTACGACCGCGTCGCTATCGTTCACGCGATCCGGCTTGACAATGATGCGGATCTCGCGCCCTGCCTGAATGGCAAAGGAGGTATCCACGCCATCAAAGGAGTTTGCGATCTCTTCAAGCTTTTCAAGACGCTTGATATAGCTCTCGAGCGTTTCACGCCGTGCGCCGGGGCGCGCCGCGGAAATTGCGTCGGCTGCCTGAACCAGAATGGCTTCCACCGTCTGTGGTTCCACATCACCATGATGCGCCATGATCGCGTGAATGACGGCGTTATTCTCGCGATATTTCTTCGCAAGATCGGCGCCAATTTGCGCATGCGACCCCTCAACCTCATGATCGATGGATTTGCCAAGGTCATGCAGAAGTCCTGCGCGCTTTGCCAGCGCAACATTTGCGCCAAGCTCGGCTGCCATGATCCCTGCAAGGTGCGCGACTTCGATGGAGTGTTTGAGCACGTTCTGGCCATAACTTGTGCGATACTTCATGCGACCAAGGTAACGAACCACCTCGTGATGCAAACCGTTGACGCCAACTTCCAGAACAGCGGCTTCTCCCGCTTCACGAATAGAGGTATCGACCTCTTTACGCGCCTTCTCCACCATTTCCTCGATGCGCGCGGGATGAATGCGCCCGTCGAGAATAAGTTTTTCGAGTGCGATTCGAGCGACCTCTCTACGCACCGGATCAAAGCCAGATAGAATAACGGCTTCGGGTGTATCATCGATGATGAGATCCACGCCCGTTGCTGTTTCCAGCGCACGGATGTTGCGTCCCTCGCGCCCGATGATGCGGCCCTTCATGTCGTCGTTTGGCAATGCGACGACCGAAACCGTAGCCTCGGCAACATGGTCTGCCGCACAACGCTGGATGGCAAGCGTGATGATGTTTCTCGCGCGCTTGTCGGCCTCTTCTTTGGTCTTGGACTCGATGTCACGAATCAGGATTGCTGCCTCGTGCCTTGTCTCCCGTTCCACATTGGCGAGCAGCATATTGCGCGCGTCCTCCATGGAAAGCCCGGAGATTTTTTCGAGTTCATGAATCTGCTGGTCGTAGAGTGCCTTGATAGAAGCTTCCGCGCTTTCAATGTCCGCTTCACGATTTGCGATTGCGGCCTCCCGCTTGTCCAGCGAATCCGCCTTCTTATCAAGAATCTCCTCTCTTTGAAAGATGCGCCTTTCGTTTCTCTGTACCTCTCCGCGGCGCTCGCGGTTTTCTCTTTCCGCTTCGGAGCGTATTTTAAATACTTCTTCTTTCGCCTCTAAGACTTTTTCCTTTTTAATCTCTTCGGCTTTGCGTTGGGCATCGTCATAGAGTTTCTTTACGGCGTCCTCCGCCTTTGCCACTTTCGCTTCCGCGATGTTTCGGCGATAAGCGTATCCTACGAGGAAACCGGAGAGAAGTGCCAGGATGCCGATGACTGTGTAGAGCCACCACATATGATGTTTCTCCGATCTATAAAAAATGTAACCGCACATCTCTGCACGGTTACTTCATAAAAAACTAGCAGTTGAGCCAATTGCACAAAGCGCTATTGCTTCAAAACAACAATCTATTATGAACCCACCATAAGAGTGCAGGATTACTCAAAAAGTATATATCAACAATAGTGATGCGTCAAGGAAAATTGACAATATATAGGGGGTTGCAGCATGACGTGCAAGCACAATCCGCTTGCTTTTTCCCTGAATTTATGCGAAAAATGCTTTGCTTGTGAATCGATTACAAAGAAAGACCGCCCGAAGGCGGTCTTTACACAAATATACTACGGATTTGTCCCCGTATCTTTCGATTTATCTACAACCGGCCCATCGAGAACCAGTTCCGGCGGATAGATCGCATGATAGGGATTGGCCGGATCGGGATCGCTCGGATCCCAACCAAACTCATGATTCGCGTCCATATACGGTTCTTCATAAATGAGCTTGGGCGGTGTCGGCGGCGTCGGACCACTGTCGTCCGTCACAATAATCGGTGTGCCAACTGTGCAGTTGATATAGACCCAGTAGGCGTCGACGCAGCGAAGACGAATACATCCGCCGGATGCCGTGGTGCCAAGCTTTTCATAGTAGGCGACATACATCTGCCGCTTTCCATTTTCCGGATTCTGCCGTTTCTTTCCGCCAATCGGAACCGAATGGAACAGATAGCTCCCCGTGATACGGCTGGCGTATTGCGAATATACGTTTTCGCCCTCGATCTGACCCATCTTTTTATACGGATACTGGCGAACAATGGCAAAGGAGCCTCTTGGCGTCATCTCTTTGCTGCGACCTGTGGAGCAAATCATGACGCGCTCCTCGGTCCACTCGCCGTTCTCTGCTTTGTAAACAACTACGCTCTGTGTGCCGATGTAGGCGACAATCATACGCTCTCCATCCGCCGTCGGAACCGTATCCGGCGTGTAGGAAGGAACGCTGATACGATCTTGTGTAGGCAGCGCACCGGGGATCATCTTCCCGCTGTTGTCCGCC
>JAEWYV010000056.1 GCA_023458615.1 Bacillota bacterium | reverse complement strand
CGACCCGCCGATCGTTACGCCGTATATCTGCTATGTTGATATACGGGGAACGGTCGAAACCCGATTTGGCGAAGCGACAGCATTGCAAACGGGCGAAACGCTTTTGCGCTGGACGATTCCGCCGATTGGCGGAATGCCGATTGTTCGCGCCGGATTTTCGCTGCTCTGCGGTAATGACAATACCTGCTGCACTACGCTGCGTTCGCTTGACTGGACAGGCGCGCCGGAGCGTTACGCTTTGCGTGGTATTTTGATGCAGACCATCACCGACCTGCCGCCGTTTGCTGCGCGGATGTTTGTTTCCTCAGCAAAAAACTTTGGCGTGAGCCTCACCAATACACTCTGCATCTCGCATCCCGCGGAAAACGGCGTGGTGACCATCGGCACTCGGGATTTTACGGATTACGCCGTTGCTGCGCGGTTGACCCCGCAGCGAAACGAAGCCTGTGGGCTTGTTATTCGTGCGCGCGGGCATAGACAATACTACGCCGCGCTGCTAACCGGTGGAGACACACTCTCGATGATCCTGCGGGACGCATCGGGCGATCTTCTGCTTGCAAAAACACACTGTTGCTATTGCGAGTTTCAACCACTGGAAATGCGGCTGTCCGCCGAGGGTACTCAACTGCGCGTGCGCGTTGGGGAAATCGTACTTTCTGCTGAGGATGTCTCCGCGCGCTATTCCTCCGGCGGAGCCGGTTTTCGCGTGGATTGCGGAACCGTTATGGCGGATGATTTTGTGATAGAGCGTATCGGAAGGATGGAATCATAGGTTTCGATTCGGAGCCTATGGCGCACTCTTTCGCGAAGGCAAAAAAAGCGCTTTCTTTCGAGGATTCATCTATGGTAGTATAGCCAAAGCGCGGGGAGCATTCTTCGCGTTGAAAGGGCAATTCCAGTATGTCGGATAAGCAAAAAAAGGATCTGTTTCTGTTTTTTGCGGTTGTCGTCGCGGTCAATCTCGCGGCGGGCTTCAGCGACGGACTATTCTCCAACTACTTTAAAGAGGTTTACCACACCGACGGATTCCATCGCGGGCTTATTGAGTTTCCGCGGGAAATGCCCGGCGTAATCGTCTTCTTTCTCATCAGCGCCATATCGTTTTTGGGCGACATCACCATTGCGTTTCTGGCGCAGGGTATTGCTGCTGTCGGACTGATGGTGCTAGGTCTGGTTACGCCGTCGTTCGGCATCATGCTGGTCTTTCTGTTTATCAACTCACTCGGCGTACATCTCTATATGCCGCTAAGGGATAGCATTGGCATGTCGCTTTCCGAACCGGACATGCTCGGCAAGCGCATGGGCCAGTTCGGCGGGGTAAGCTTCGCGGTGCTCACCATCGCCGGGCTTGCAGTCTTCTTCCTCTTTCGCTTTGGTGTGTTTCGCTTCGAAAGCCGGACCAAATGGCCGTTCGTCATCGCCGCTGTCTTCTACTTGGTTGCGATGGCGCTGCTGATTAAGCTCAAGCGGGATGTTGGGCAGGTGCGTACCAAACGGGAGAAGCTCAAACTACTCTTCCGCAAGGAATATAAGTATTACTATCTGCTCGCCATTGTTTTCGGCGTACAAAAGCAGGTTATGCTCGTGTTTGGCCCCTGGGTGTTGATTGAGACCCTTGGACAACGGGTGGATACCATCGTGCTGCTGGGCATTATCGCCTCAACACTCGGTATGTTCTTTATGCCGATGCTGGGCAGGTGGATTGACCGTTTCGGCGTAAAAAAGCTTCTGTTTGCGGATGCGTTTTCGTTTATTTTTGTCTATCTATGCTACGGTCTGTTGACCCAGAGCTTCAACACCGGCGTGTTAGCCAAGGTTGGGGTGCCGGTGTTGGTCACCGCCGCGCTGTTCGTGGTGGACAGGCTTTCCTCACAGATGGGTATCATCCGCACCATCTATCTCAAATCCATTGCGGTAGAGCCGTCCGATGTAACGCCCACGCTCTCGCTTGCCATGATGATGGATCATATCGTCTCCATCATTGTTGGCGTTACGGGCGGCTTGGCCTGGGTTACGTTCGGCTCGCAGTACATCTTCTACACGGTCGCGGCGCTCTCACTGGTCAACCTCGCGGTGGCTATTCTGGTCAAAGATCCGCGCAAAGTTGAGGTGCGGTTGGGATAGCGAGGTTTATGGAGCCCCAGAAAAGGCTCCGGATGAGCAAGATCAATTAGAATCACAGATCGGCTGAACGCCGGGCACGAAAAGTGTCCGGCGTACTTTTTTGCGCAACAGCAAGAAAACATATTGACAAATCTTGATTTGAGAAGTACGATCTAGACGAATCAAAATATTTTGATATGAGGAGTGCGTGCGATGACGATCTATGAACAGAACGCGAGAATTTTCAAGGCGTTTTGCGACGAAAATCGACTGAAGATATTGGAGCGATTACGCGGCGGCGAGCGCTGCGCCTGCGTGTTGGTAGAGGATATCGGCATCGGGCAGAGCGCGCTTTCCTACCATATGAAAATTCTGGTGGAATCCGGGGTTGTCTCCGCGCGACAGGAGGGAAAATGGACACACTATAGCCTGAGCGCAGCGGGTACCGCACGGGCCATGGAACTGCTGGAAGAAATCACTACGCCGATAGACGAGCCGGACGAGAAGGTCTGCGGCTGTAAATAAACAAGACAAACCGAAAAAACGGAGTATAACGTGCAACTGCTAAAATCGATCTGGGATTTTTTTCAAAATCAAATACTCGCGATGAAATGGCTCAATGAACTGATTGGCGGCTTTCTTGGTACGCTTGGGCTGGATACGGCGAATCGCTGGGTCGCAAGCCTGCAATTTTTCGTCTACGACGTGATCAAGATCACTTTTCTGCTCTGCTTTCTGATCTTTTTGATCAGCTATATTCAGAGTTTCTTCCCGCCGGAGCGGAGCAAGAAAATTCTGGGTCGGTTTCGTGGCATTGGCGCGAATATCGTCGCTGCGCTGCTGGGCACTGTAACCCCGTTTTGCTCCTGTTCGTCTATCCCGCTGTTCATCGGGTTTACGTCCGCGGGGCTCCCGGTCGGGGTCACGTTTTCGTTTTTAATCTCCTCGCCGATGGTCGATCTTGGCTCATTGGTGCTATTGATGAGCATATTCGGCGCGAAGGTTGCGGTGGTCTACGTCATATTCGGGCTCATCATCGCGGTGCTTGGCGGTACGCTGATCGAAAAACTCCGTATGGAGCGCTATGTTGAGAGTTTCATTCTTACGGCGGGCAGCGTGGATATCGATTCGCCTGATCTAACATACAAAGATCGGTTGCTCTACGCCAAAGAGCAGATGGTCAATACGTTTCAGAAGGTGTTTCCGTATGTGCTCGTTGGTGTTGGCATCGGTGCGGTGATTCACAACTGGATTCCCGAGGCGTGGATTGTCACTGTGCTGGGCAACAAAAATCCGCTCGGGGTTGTGCTTGCAACACTCATCGGTGTGCCAATGTACGCGGATATCTTTGGCACGATTCCCATCGCGGAAGCACTGTTCACCAAAGGCGCGCAGCTTGGCTCCGTGCTCTCGTTTATGATGGCGGTCACCACGCTATCACTTCCGTCGATGATCATGCTCAGAAAAGCGGTCAAGCCCAAGCTTCTCGCGCTGTTTATAGTGATCTGTACGGTTGGCATTATATTGTGTGGATATCTGTTCAACTGGATTCAAGTATTTCTGGTGTAATGAATTGAATTGAAATTTTTTAAGCGAAAGGAAATCATCACGATGGCACTATTTGGAAAACGGAACAAGGCAGAGGAGACACATGCCTCCTGCTGCGGTGGAGCATGCGACTGCAAAAGCATGGAGGCAGCGGAGACCGCCAAAGCAGAAGACGCATCGGTCAAGGTGCTCGGCAGCGGTTGCGCCAAATGCAACGCGCTGGAGGCAGCTACCAGAGCCGCGCTGGAACAGCTCGGCATGGACACGACGATTGATCACGTTCGCGATTTTTCGCAGATCGCAGCATATGGGGTGATGTCCACGCCCGCGCTGGTGGTGGACGGCAAGGTGGTCTCCTACGGCAAGGCACTGAAGACGGATGAAGTTGTCGCGATCTTAAAAAAAGTCAGATAATACTCTTCAACGTAGAAAGAGGGAGGCATATGGAAACGAAAAAGGGGTCTGGCATCGGTTTTTTCGAAAAGTACCTAACGGTTTGGGTTATTCTGTGTATGGCTGTAGGCGTTCTGATTGGGCAGTTTTTACCCGCTATTCCGGCGTTTCTAGGCCGGTTTGAGTATGCAAATGTCTCCATTCCGATTGCGATTCTCATTTGGTTGATGATCTATCCGATGATGCTCAAGGTGGATTTTCAGAGCATAAAAAACGTCGGCAAGAATCCGAAGGGCCTCTTTGTCACATGGGTGACCAACTGGCTCATCAAGCCATTTACGATGTTCGGTATCGCCTGGCTGTTTTTCTTCGTGATCTTCAAGACGCTGATCCCCGTAGATCTCGCCAAGGACTATCTTGCGGGCGCGATCCTATTAGGCGCTGCGCCTTGCACGGCAATGGTGTTCGTGTGGAGCCACCTGACCAAGGGAAATCCCGCGTATACAGTGGTGCAAGTTGCGACCAACGATCTCATCATCTTGGTTGCGTTTACGCCAATCGTCGCGCTGCTGCTGGGTATTGGCGGGGTCAAAATCCCGTGGGATACGTTGCTGCTTTCGGTTGCGCTGTTTGTGGTAATTCCGCTCGCAGGCGGCATATTAACAAGAACCAGCATTATCAAAAAGCGCGGGCTGGAGTATTTCGAGAAGAGTTTTTTACCGAAATTCAACAATGTCACGATCGTTGGGCTTCTTTTAACGCTGGTCATCATCTTTTCCTTCCAGGGCAAGGTGATCCTTAATAACCCGCTGCATATCGTGCTCATCGCCGTGCCGCTTGTGATTCAAACGTTCCTGATCTTCTTCATTGCGTATGGCGCAAGTAAGCTTCTCAAGCTGCCGCATGACATTGCGGCACCGGCGGGCATGATCGGCGCATCCAACTTCTTTGAACTCTCTGTAGCGGTGGCAATTTCGCTGTTTGGCACATCCTCGCCTGCCGCGCTGGCAACCATCGTCGGTGTATTGACCGAGGTACCGGTGATGCTGATCTTGGTGAAAATTGCAAACCGGACGACCCACTGGTTCCCTGAACAGTCGAAATAGCCGCTTTCCACGCGGCAAAAAGGGAGGCGTATTGTATGAAACTCATCGTCATCGGTGCCGTCGCAGCCGGAACCTCCGCCGCGGCAAAGGCCAGGCGCAACAGCGAGGAAGCCGAAATCACGATCTATGAAAAGGACAGCTTCATCTCCTACTCCGGCTGCGGGATGCCGTATTACATTGGCGGTGAGGTAGAAAAGCGCGAGGAGTTGACCCCGCGTGATCCCGCATTTTTCTTGAGCAAATACAACGTCGAGATTAAGACCAGCCACGAGGCGCTCTCCATTGACCCGGCGAATAAGGGCGTTACGGTGAAGAATCTCGCGACGGGCGAGGTTTTTACGGATCATTACGACAAGCTCATTTTCGCAACGGGGGCGCGCGCAGTAACGCCGCCGATCCTCGGACGGGAATCAGCGAACGTCTTTACCCTGCGCACGATCAACGATATGCTGAACATAGAAGCCTTTCTGGATAGGCAAAAGCCAAAGACGGCGGCGATCGTCGGCACCGGGTTCATCGGGCTGGAGATGTGCGAAAATCTGATGCGGCGCGGGCTGACGGTTACGCTGCTGGAGAAACTGCCGCAGGTGACGCCTGGGCTGGACGCCGACATGGCGATTCATGTGGAGGAGCACCTAAAAAAGAACGGCGTTCGCGTGCTGACAAGCGCCGCCATCTCCCAAATTGCGGAGCAAACGATTTTGATGGCAGACGGAACGGAGATTCCCGCGGAGCTGGTTCTGCTTTCAACGGGGGTGCGACCGAATACCGAGATTGCTTCTGCTGCTGGTGTTGCGCTGGGCAATTCCGGCGCGATAGTGGTCAATGCACGCATGGAGACCAATTTACCGGACGTTTACGCCTGCGGGGACTGCATCGAGCAGTTTCATGCGGTCACGGGCAAACAGGTCTTTCGTCCGCTTGGATCCACGGCGAATAAAACAGGCCGCATTGCGGGCGACTGTGCGACAGGCGGGACGCTTGCCTATCGCGGTACGCTGGGTACGGGTATCTTCCGCGTGCTTGGGCTTGCAGTCGGTCAAACGGGCTTGAGTGAGCGCGAAGCGCGGGAGGCGGGCTATGATACCGTGGTTTGTCACAACACGAAACCGGACAGGCCGGAGTATCTGGGCGGAAAAGAGATGACCATAAAGGCCGTTGCCGATCGCGAAACAGGCCGACTGCTTGGCGTTCAGATCGTAGGCTACGAAGGCGTGGACAAGCGAATCGATGTATTTGCCACGGCGATCACCTACGGCGCAAAGGCGGAGGATTTGTTTTATCTCGACCTTGCCTATGCACCGCCGTTCTCCACCACGAAGGATCCGGTGATGTATACCGGCATGATACTCGAAAACGCGATCCACGGCGGACGTCCGCTCATGACTGCAGAGGAATTGCTGGCGCGGCAGCAGGCGGGTGAGAAAATTACGGTGATAGACACGCGCGTTAAGGCACAGTATGACAAGGCACATGTGGAAGGGGCAATCAGCGTTCCGCATGCAGATCTGCGCACGGCAAGCGAGACGCTCGACAAAAACCCCGTCGTCGTGACCTACTGTAACAAGGGCACAACCGGCAACGCCACGCAGAATATTTTGCTTAACAAGGGCTTTCAACGGGTTTACAACCTCTCCGGCGGCATGAAGCAATACAGCGCGGTACGAAAAAAGAAATAGCCTTATGAAGGTGAGCCGATCAACGGCTTCGCCTTTCAGAATAGAAATTTTTAAAAAGAACAGCAGGCATTCCGTGTAAGTTGGAAATGCCTGCTTGTTTACTATACGACAGATTGGAAAATGCTGCATCCCGAAGAGCGCCGCAACAAACGGCGCGTGAAGACTATTTCCTCTTTCGGGCTTCCGCTTTTGCGCGTACGGCTTTTTCCGCCTGATCGGCGCAGAATTTTGCGATTCGTTCAGAACGATCAGCGCGCGCCTGCGCCGCTGTTTCCCGCTGATTCTTCTCGCGGAGAAGTTCATTCATTTGGCCCAGCAGCGCCTCGTCAAGAAGCGTGAGATGACCTTGAAACGCCCCGGGGAAGACAAATTTCTTCTCGCCGTGCGGCTCGGAGAATGACACACAGATCATTTCGCCATTCTGTTGCGTGATTTCGCCCTGTCCAAAGGCTTGGTGTAAAACGATTGCGTGTACGAGATCCATGGGGCCTTCCTTCCTGATTGTCGATTGCATACCGGAGCCAAACAAAGAAGAGCCTGCCATTCGGCAACAAGACTTACGTTGCGCCAAATCGGCAAGCTGCTTTTTTTCTATCATACCATGTTTGATCAAAATAGGCGAGGTAAATTGCACGACAACGGTAGATTTCACGCCGGGCTAGGTAGAAACCGACCGATGTGTTAGAATAAGGTAAGGCGGTGACACGGAATGAACAATCGGGTGAAAGAAATACTATGCAATAGCATCATTCATATTGACATCGGCCTGCGCAGATGCGCGGGAGATGAAGATGCTTATGAAAAAAGCCTGCGGCGCTTTGCGGGAGACTTGGATTTTGCCGCCATCGAATCCTCGCTCAAAGCGGGGGACTATCTCAAGGCGGATCTGCTGGCGCAGCGATTGCGGATCAAGGCCTACAACCTTGGCATGGTTCGCCTCGCAAAAAGCTGTGATGCGCTCAGCCAAAGCATAAAAATCGGCAAGGGCGCGCCGGGGTTTGACAACGAAATGCGCGATCTTGGCGTTGTATACGGCATCATGCGGGAGTGTATTGACCGGGCATTTGCGGAGGAGACAGAAAAACCTGCTAAGCAATAGCGGACAGGTTAAGAAACGGCTCTTGTGCTTTCGACGGCGCTATGCGATGTTATGCATTATTTATGCATTTTCATGCAAAGCCAAGTTGAGAACCGTGCGCTTGCAAGATTTTTAAAAATAGGCTTCATTTCAGAGAAAATTAGACCTACTAACTTAAGATGAGAATCGCTTGATCGCCCTGATGTGGCGATCAACTTTCTTTTAACGCATAAAAATAAGTTTTACGCGAATAATTATAATTAGCTTTTCAAGCCAAAACTTCTGTGCTATATTACTCGCTAAAGAAATTTTGAGCGGCAGGATAGGATCGCAAACCGAGCCATCCGGCGGGAAAAGAGACTGTAAGCGGCGGATTGGCGCATCCAAACCGCTGCCCAATTCACAGCGGCGGGAGGAAGAGCATGGAGCACGCAAGATACCTCATCCTGGAAAACGGGCAGGTGTTCAAGGGACGTTCCTTTGGGGCGAGCGGACAGGTGATTGGGGAAATTGTATTTACGACGTCGATGACCGGATATCTCGAGACGTTGACCGATCCGAGCTATTATGGTCAGATGGTTGTGCAAACATTTCCGTTGATTGGCAATTATGGCGTCATTTCCGCCGACTTTGAAGGCGAAACCCCCGCGTTAAAAGCATATATCGTTCGTACTTGGTGTCAGAAACCTTCCAACTTTCGTAGTGAAGAGGATCTTGACACTTTTTTATTGCGCAAAAACGTCGTAGGACTCTGGGACATTGACACCCGCGCATTGGTGAAGATCATCCGCGAATACGGCGTGATGAACGCGATCTTAACCGACGAGCTGGAAGCAGGCGAGGCGGCGATGAAGCAGGTCAAGGCCTACCAGATTCAAGATGCGGTAGCCGCGGTGACTTGCAAGCAAGCGCGTACAATTCCGGCGGAAGACGCGAAAAAGACCGTTGTCCTCTGGGACTTTGGCGCAAAGCGAAATATCGCGCGGGAGCTGAACCTGCGCGGATGCGACGTGGTGCA
>JAEWYV010000055.1 GCA_023458615.1 Bacillota bacterium | reverse complement strand
CCGCCGGGGCAAAGCGCCAGCACGTTAACCCGTTTATCCCGTAGTTCCTCCCGCAGCGCGACCGCCATATCCAGCAAAAAGCGCTTGGACGCGGCATAGGTCGCCTTGAGCGGCATGGGATACATGCTGGCTAAGCTGGAAGTAAAAAGAAGATAAAACGGCTGCTCTTCTCTGCGCCGGGTCAAAATTGCGTGGGTGATGCGCAGGGTTGCTTCGTTGTTGAGCGAGATGATTCGGACAATCTCCCGCCGCTCCCGCTCCAGAAACCCACCCTCAAAATCCACACCGGCAATATTGAGCAGCATGTCAAACTTCAGCCCAACCGCATCGATTTTTTCCAGCAGTGCGTCTACACACTCATCTTTTGTCAAATCGCAGACCGCCGTAGTCACCGTTACACCGAACTGTCGTTCAATCCCGCGCTGAATGGACTTTAGTCCCTGCTCATTCCAGTCGGTCAAAAATAGATTGTAACCGCGTCTGCCGCATTCGTTCGCCATCGCGCGTCCGAGCCCACCGCTGGCACCTGTGATAAACACATTCATATCAAATCCTTTCTTTCCAGATCACCGGAAAATAAAGCTATTCTTTTTTACTTAATATCGATCCAAGCAGGATACTCGATTGCGCAGAGTTTCTGACTCAGCGCAAAGAGTTTATTCGCGTTTTCACTCGTTACCTGACAGCTATAGCTGTTTGGTTTACTCAGGTAATAGTAGAGTTCTTTGGGTGGCAGCTTAGATTCGCAGAGATAGGCGTACGTCTTTGCTGGCACCTCGGGCTGAACGCCGTGCTTCTTTCGCAAAGACCAAATCCAATTGACAAGTCCACCGGTGTTTTTGCAGCCAATATCGGTGCAAACCAAACCCGGATCGACCACGTAGGCGGCAATTCCATCGCCACGATAGCGGTCATTGAGCCCTTTGGCAAAGAGGATATTCGCCAGCTTAGATTGCTTATATGCGGTGAGCGGATTGTATCCGCGCGTGAGCATCACGTCCGTCCAGTGCATGCGCATGTGTTTATGGCTTTCACTTCCGGTCATGATGACGCGTCCCTCCGCGCGCCGTAGTTGCGCAAGCAGGCGATAGGTCAGCAGAAACGAGGCCAAATGATTGAGCGCAAATAGCTGCTCGTAGCCTTCTTCCGTGGTGGTATACCAGCTGCGTACGCACCCCGCATTGTTGATAAGAACGTCCAGACGATCCTGATTTTCCCGCGCAAGAATTTTTTTAATTTCCTCTGCGATGCGCTCAACCTCACGTTGCTGCATCAGATCTCCGCACAAAAACCAAACGGAACTATCGCTGCTACTTGCTTTAATTTGCTCTTTTGCCGCATCGCATCGGGCTTGCTGGTGCCCAACGCCGATGATGGAGAAGCCTTTTTGCGCGAGCTCAAGCGAGGTGGCAAGTCCGATGCCGGAACTCGCCCCCGTAATAACTGCAATTTTCATGGTGACCCTTTCTTTTTGTCGATCAGTAAACGGTTGGCGGATAGCCAAACCAGCCAAGCGCATGCCAGAATCCCCAACTGTGCGTATAGAGCGCAAGAATCGCAAATCCGAGCACAAACGCAATGCCAAAGACCATCAACGATCCGAGGAATACGCTGCGCAGGCCACGGCGCGTCTTTGACGAGAACTGCGGGCTCATCGGCAGCAGCGGCAGCGTTTCGCCTCTCATCAGATTTTTCCTCCAGCGGAGACTCGCGCGAATCATCTGGCGCAGGTAGGCAAAGCAGTACAGCGCAAACAGGAAAAGCAGTACGCCAAGCGCAATGAGCGTGATGCCAAATACCACGGCTCCGCCATATGGCATTGGCGGCAGAATATTCATGAAATTGATTCCGGCGATGAACTCCACACCCAATGCAGCAGGCACCAGTGAACCGCAGAACACCCCGACTATAAACGCAGCAAACGCGCCATACAGCATGACTTCAAATATGCCGATGAAGGTGAGCCAGAGTGCAAGAAAAAACTTTTTTCCGCCCGCTGTCTTATTCTCCTGCCGGATGCCTGCAAACTGTGTGGCAATTGTCTCCGGATCGCCGAGTTTTGCGGCGATTTCTTCTTCTTTAAATCCATCTGCTAGTTTGAACAGAAAATGCTGTTCATATTCCGACATGATATCATCGGAATCCGCCACGCCGTGCTTCCGCAGCGCATTGCTGAGTGCATTCATGTAATCTTGTTTTGTCATTTTGATGTTTCCTCCAATATGGATGCAATGTTCGATGCAAAATCCAAGTAATCCGCCCTGTCCTCCAGATAGGCTTTTCGGCCCAGATCCGTCAGCGAATAGTATTTCCGCGGCGGCCCTCCGCTCTCCTCGCTCAGATACGTGGTGACCAAACCATCCGCTTTGAGTTTTCGCAAAATCGGGTATACGGTTCCATCCGCAATATCGATTTTCTTGGAAAGCTCTTCGGAAACCTCGTATCCGTATCGATTCTTTTTGTGCAGCAGTGCCAGCACACAAAGCTCCAGCACGCCCTTCTTATATTGAATATTCATGGATACCTCCGCGAATGCTATCAATAGCACTCATCATCTACTATTATAGTATATTCAGTAGTATTATGATTGTCAATATAATGATTGTGAAATTCTTGTTATGTGCTGCTCATAGACAAAAAAGCACCTGGCTGAGAATCCAGGTGCGTATCATCCTATCGTCTTTCTTTGCTATTGTTTCAAACGCTTCGTCTCATAAATCCGGCTGGAAATCAGCATGGATGCTACATTGGCAAGCATTACCGCGGCAACAGATGCGGCAATGATCCATGTTCCACTGATATCCGGCAGAGAAAGGAGTTTTTCGGATTGCTGTGATGACATCATGCCAACAAACACCGTAACACCCACAATCACCAGGAACGCAATCCTGCCGCGCTCCACACCAAGCCAGAACATAAACGGGAGATTGATCGCCAGAAGCACGAGCGCGACGCAGGATGTTACGACGACCGCTAGCAACTGCTCCTGCGTCGTTGCGGTATGTTTTACAGCATTGATCGCCAACTGAATCAAAATCCCCAATATGCTGGTAATCGCAATTCCAATATAGCCGATTAAATACTTACTTAACACGATCTGTCGCGAGGAGTACGGCATCATGACCGCAAGATGATCCCATTTGCTGCGCTCGTCGTATGCCATCACGGTGATTGGAAGCATGGCGGCATAGACCGCGCCGATACTGATCAGGTTCATCTGCGGTATTACAGACAGTACCAGAATAAAAACAAGATACAGCTTCAATTGCTTTGAAAGCGTGTAATAGTCTTTTAACATCAGTGCGCTCATGCGTGCTCCCCTCCTTTTGCCATAAACAATATGATATCTTCCAGCGATGTAATCTCCGTCTGCATGCCGGCGGGCAGCATGCTCCTGCGCACCAGTGCTTCGGTTCCATACGCACTACGTTTCAATCCAACAATCGCCTCACGGGAGATCAATTGCAGCGCCTCCTGCGGCAATTTCACCAATGCGAATTCATCCAGCAAGCGATCTTTCTCTTCAAAGAGCACCAGCTCGCCTTCATGCAGGAACGCGATATAGTCGCAAACCTTTTCCAGATCGCTCACAATGTGTGATGAGAGCAGAATCGTATGATCCTCCTGCCGGGTAAACTCGTTGAACAGTTCCAGAATCTCATCCCGCACCATCGGGTCAAGCCCGCTTGTCGCCTCATCCAGAATCAGAAGCTTAGGATCATGGGACAGTGCAACGGCGATTGCAAGTTTCATCTTCATCCCGCGTGAAAAGTCCTTAAACTGTTTATCATCAGGTAGATTTAGCAGATCGAGGTATCTCTGGTAGCTCTTGCCGTCCCAGCGCTTGTAGGTTCGCTGCATCACCGCGCCAACCTGTTTTGCTGTCAACACCTCGGGAAAATACGCCTCGTCCAGAACAATGCCGATGTCGTTTTTCAACTGTTCAAAGCCCGCGTCGCCATTGTCCATGCCAAGCACCTGAATGCTCCCGCTATCACTCTGAATCGCATGCATAATCAGCTTGATGGTCGTGCTTTTGCCCGCTCCATTTTCGCCGACCAGACCTAAAATTGTTCCCTGCAGCAACTGAAAACTAATATTGTCTAACGTAAAACCTTCGTAACGCTTCGTTACATTTTTGAGTTCCAATGCATTCACTTCTGATATTCCTCCTCTATGATCACGCGAAATTGCTCCATCAGCTCTTGCTGCGTCAGCGCGCAGGAATAGGCAAGCTTCAGTATTTCGCGCATGTGTTCTTCAATCTCTTTCAGATGCCCTTCACGGACAAGCTCTACGTTTTTTGCCGCAACAAAACTGCCTTTTCCAGCCATCGTATCTATATATCCATCCCGCTCCAGCTCGTCATATGCGCGCTTGGTCGTGATGACGCTCACACGAAGATCTTTTGCCAATTGACGAATGGAAGGCAGACAATCCCCTTCCGACAGTTCGCCAATCAGAATCGCAGCCTTGAGCTGTTCGTATATCTGCTCATAGATCGGTCGATTACCGGCGTTGCTGATGATAATATTCAATCCATCACCCCCATCATCTACTGTTCATATACACTATGCACAGTATAAGCAGATGAAAATCTATTGTCAAGAAAAATGTTGTCGATGATTGCGTAAGGCACATACGGACGCTTCTTGAAGCCAACTCTTGGGCATGGTATCATGTTTGCATGAATGAGGTGCATCATATGACATTTGAAGAATTATATAACCGTCTATTAAAAAGTTCCGTCGAAGGTCGGTTTACTGAAGAATTGGATTTGGTCAAGCAGCAGGGGTATGATCCGCATCAACTCTCCTGCCTGCTCAATCCTGAACAATACCCCGTCATCCTTCGCACAGATCGTTGCGAATGCGTCGGTGAAAAGCTGGATAACTGCAAAGCAAAGTGTTATTTCGACGCATTGTTTGTTCAGGACGGAAACGTTGAGATCGATCCTGCCATCTGCGTCGGATGCGGAGACTGCGTTCGAAACTGCGATGCAAAAAAGCTCACCGAGAGCCGGGACATCCTGCCGACACTCAACGCGCTTCGCACAGCACAAACACCTGTATACGCCATGATCGCTCCGGCGTTTATCAACCAATACACCAGCGCCGTCACGCCCGGAAAGCTCCGCTCCGCTTTCAAAAAAATCGGTTTTGCCGGAATGCTTGAGGTCGCGCTGTTTGCGGATCTTCTCACGCTGAAAGAGGCGTTGGAGTTTGACCATAATATTCAGACCGAGCAGGACTATCAGCTCACGAGCTGTTGCTGTCCGATGTGGATCGGTATGATCAAAAAGGTCTATGCACAGTTGATTCCGCATGTGCCCGCCGCCGTCTCCCCAATGGTCGCCTGCGGCAGAACCATCAAGAGGATTCACCCCGGCGCAATCACGGTCTTCATTGGACCCTGCATGGCGAAAAAAGCGGAGGCACGCGAGGCGGATATCTCCGACTCGACCGATTTTGTGCTCACCTTTCAGGAGATTCAGCAGGTGTTTGACTATGCCGGAATCAATCCCGCCGAATTGGAAGAGGACGACCGTGATCACTCTTCGAAGGCGGGGCGCATCTATGCGGGCACCGGCGGCGTAAGCGAGGCCGTCCGCGCAACGGTGGAGCGAATCAATCCCGGTAAGCCGATCTCTATAAAAACGCGACATGCGGACGGTGTGCCTGCCTGCAAACAGATGTTGAATGACATCATGGAAGGCAAGGGCGGCGCGAACTTTTTCGAGGGGATGGGCTGCGTTGGCGGCTGCGTTGGCGGGCCAAAGGCGTTGATCCCGCGCGATGAGGGTCGCCTGAACGTGATCCGCTACGGTGCGGAAGCAAGTTATCCGACACCGATTGACAATCCATATGTCATCGCCTTGCTGCATCAGCTTGGATTGGATTCCATCGAAAGCTTGTTGGAACAAAGCGACATCTTTGTCCGAAAGCTATAATTTCAAACACTGCGTGTATAAAGTGGCTGTCCAGCAATGGACAGCCACTCTTGTTTGATCCGCGTTATCCGCTATTTTCCATTTTAACTATTGAGTCACTTCGAAATCCACGCTGATGGAATCCCCTCCGCCGGATATATAGATGGTCGGCGTGTAGTCCAGCGATGTGCGCGAGCCAACCTTCCAGCTCCAGCGGACGATACCTTCTCCATTCGAGGTCCTCGTTCCGAGCCCGTCTGCGGTGGACGGGCCGGATTTATACTCCACATCGCAGGTATATTCGGTATTGGGCGCACCTTGAATTTCGATGAAAGCGCGCGCTCCTCTGCGCACGGTTTCCGAATAGTCCACTATCTGAACGCCTGCTGCCCGTGTCCGCGAAATCTCCTCAGTTGGGGCGGGCACTTCCGTAGGTTTTGGAGCTAAAGTTGGGGTTGGCGCTGGCGTTGGCGTTGGTGTATTCTTCGGAGTTAGTGTTGGTGTTTGTGCAGGCGTTGTGGTAGGCGTTGGTCGTGTTGTCGGTGTGATGGTCGGAGTTGCGGTTGATTTCGGTGTTTCAGTTGCTTCCGACGTAGCAATGCTCTCTTGCGCATGTCCTATGCTGCTCTCTCGCAGCACCATTTCTTTATCTTTAGTGGAAATGTCGTTTGTTGATTTTAGTGGTTGAATCGATTGAGCATCCGCATAGGCTATCGTGACGGTGTTTGCTTCTTCCGCACTTTCGATCCCCGGCAGTACTGCTATGGAGGCAATAAAGAGTCCTAGTGTCAGCAGTGCGGTCAACCCTTTTTTCAGCTGGATTCCCTGTAGAAATAGTGGATTTATGATGATGGCGGCTGCCAACATCAATACCCCCGAAAGCAGAC
>JAEWYV010000054.1 GCA_023458615.1 Bacillota bacterium | reverse complement strand
CCAACGGCTTTGTCATCCGTAAATCGAATCATACAGGTGTTTTATCTCCAGTTATCAACGGGTTTCTTTGCGCTGGATGCATAGGGCAGCGCGACCTTTTTGCCTTCTTTTGCGGAGGTGTACGCCGCGTGGATGATCTCCAGCACGCGCTTGCCGTATTCGCCATCCACGAGCGGGGTGGTGCCGTTGCGCACGCAGTCGATAAAGTGCGTCAGCTCCTGCGGATAGCCCTGGTTGAACGCTTCCTCAAACACCGGGAAGGTCCAGCCCGTGGTTGCGCCCGCCTTCTCGCTCGCGTAATCGTAGCCGTCGAGACTATACATCTGCGAGGAGTTGCCCTGGAACAGATCGGAATACGCTACGCCCTTGTCGCCGTAGACCTCGATGCAGTCCTGCATGCCGCCGTGCTTGGCCCAGCTGTCCTCACCCACGCAGAGCACGGTTTTGTCGCCGCGCGAGAACTCGATCTGTGTGATGGCGTGATCCTCCGCGTCCGTGTCGTGCATCACCTTGAGGAAGTTGCCGTAGACGTTGACCGGGGTCGCGTCCTTGAGCATCCAGAGGAACCATGCAATCGCGTGGCAGCCCATGTCCATCATAACGCCGCCGCCCGCCTTGTCGCTCTCGTAGAACCAGCGGCTGTGCGGCCCGCTGTGCTTCTCCGCCTGACGGAGCATATAGACGCTGCCAACCGCGCCGCTCTCCACAATATGACGTACGCGCTCATATTTCGGGGCAAAGCAGAGTTCTTCGGCATATAGCAGCAGCTTTCCATTCTCCTTACAGGCGGCAATCATCTCGTCCGCTTCGGTCAGGGAGAGGCAGAGCGGCTTTTCCACGATGACGTGCTTCTTCGCCTTTGCAGCCTTGAGGCAGACGCCATGATGCAGAAAGTTCGGCAGACAAACGTCGATCACATCACAGTCAACCTCCGCCAGCAGCTTGTCCACGTCGTCATATGCGACGGGAATGCCCATCTCTTTTGCAAAGTGCTTTGCTTTTTCCAGATTGTGCGAGTAGACGGCTACAACCTCCGCGTCCCGAACGAATCTCTTGTAGGAGGATGCATGAATTTCGGCAATAAAGCCGCAGCCAAGGATGGCAACTTTGGTGCGTTCCATAGAATTGATCCCCTTTCTGGTTTGAAGTGTTTCCATTTTTTCAGCGTAAGAAGTGGCGATCAAAATGGCTTTCGACGATCCATTTGATCCATACAATTCAAATGATAGCAGAGATCGTTCAATCCGGCAATGGCTCTTTTTACAAAATTTTGTTCGTACAAATGTGTTGCGTTTTTCGCGTACTTTCCGACGCGTTTCCGCGGTGATCGGAGGATCGATTGCTACTTTTTTCAGGTTTCCTTCCCTCAATCAGTTGCATTTTGCGTTCCAGATCGGTACAATATGTATGAAACATTATATTGCTTGCCCATGCGCTATCCAATCTATGCACTGCTGCGCAGTTTTCGGGCAAAAAAATCTTTTTAACAAGCGAATCTACGATCCTCATTCTTCGTGTCATGCTCCTGTTTTTTTCTCATGCCGTATCGATTCGGTCGCTGTTTGCTGTTTTGTGCGATTTTGCACGGGTAATATTCATCGCTTCTTATATGTTTTTCTATGTTTCAACGCAGCAAGGAGGTTTTTCATCATGGAGCAAATCATTCAATCGCTCATTGACGCAACAAAATTTCCGCAGCCAAAGCGCAAGGACTGGCGCATCGGCTGCATCGGCGCGGGGTTCATCATGGCGGACTGCCACCTCGTTGCCTACAAAAACGCAGGCTTTAACCCCGTTGCCATCGCCTCCCGCACGCCCGCACATGCGGCGAAGGTCGCCGAACAGCGCGCCATTGCGAAAACCTATGACTCCTGGCAGGAACTTATTGCGGATGAGTCCATTGAGATTCTCGATATCGCGTTTCCGCCGGATCAGCAGTTGGAAATTGTGCAAGCCGCCTGCAAACAAAAACATATCCGTGGCATCCTCTGCCAGAAACCGATTGAAATGTCTCTTTCCCGCGCGCGGGAGATCGTCCGCGCGGGTCAGGAAGCGGGCGTTACCATTGCGGTCAACTCCAACATGCGCTGCGATCAATCCATGCGCGCGCTGAAATATCTTCTGGATACAAAGGAACTTGGCGAGCCGGTCATCGCAACCATCGAGATGCGTGCCATCCCGCACTGGCAGCCGTTCTTAAAGGAATATGACAAGCTGGAAATCTTCGGCATGGGCATCCATCATGTGGACGCATTCCGCTATCTCTTCGGCAATCCGGAGTGGGTCACCTGCGTCTGCCGCACCGACCCGCGCAGCAAGTTTCCGCATGTGGACGGCATCACACAATACACCTTCCAGTATGCGGACGGCTTGATGGCCAGTTCGCTGGACGATGTCTGGGCATGGCCGGAAGACCCCTGTGAAAAGGACACCTACATCAAATGGCGTGTCGAGGGAACCGAGGGCATGGCTGAGGGCACGATTGGCTGGCCGAAGTATCCGGAACACAACCCGAGCACTCTGCGCTTCACCAGCAAGCGCTATCCCCATGTCTGGATTACGCCAAGCTGGGACACCGTCTGGTTCCCGGATGCGTTTGAAGGCACGATGGCGGGATTGCTCACGGCGGTTGAGGAAAACCGCGAGCCGGATATCTCCGCGGAGGACAACCTGAACACCATTGCATGCGTCGAGGCATGCTATCGCTCTATTCGGGAGCGCCGCTCCATCCGTCTGGAAGAGGTTTTGGACTAATCCAACACAAGATGAAAAATAACGCGGTCGCATTTAACCATAAGAATATTATTAGGAGGTTTGCCCCATGATCCAAGTTGGTATCTTCACCGGATATTACCCCTTCGCGCTGGACGAGGTCATCCGCCGCATCAAGGCGAGCGACTTCAACTGTGTTCAGCTCGACATCTCCTTTAAGGATTTTGACGCGACCAAAGAGCCGCTGACCAAGGAAAAGGCGCGCTGGATTCGCGATTCGTTTCGCGACGCGAACCTGCCCATCGTCGCCGTCTCCGGCTATACCAACA
>JAEWYV010000053.1 GCA_023458615.1 Bacillota bacterium | reverse complement strand
ACGCCGTTGCGATAGTCCGCCGAAAGATGCGCAATGCCCGGGCCGACGAACTCCAGAATCTTATTCTTGGCGCGCCCTTCGGCAAACGCTTCCTTGACGAGCGCAAGGGCAACGTCATGCGGGCCAACGCCGCGGCGCGGCTTACCCGTTACATAACAGAGCACCACCTCCGGCGCAGCGATATCGTAGGTGTTTTTCAGGAGTTGCTTGACGAGCTCCGGCCCGCCTTCGCCAATGGCAAGCGTACCCAGAGCGCCATAGCGCGTGTGGCTGTCCGAACCCAATATCATGCGTCCGCAGCCGGCGAGCTCCTCGCGCGCGTAGCTATGGATGACGCTGAGGTTGGCGGGCACATAGATGCCGCCATATTTTTTTGCAGCGGAGAGGCCGAAGACGTGGTCGTCCTCGTTGATGGTTCCGCCGACGGCGCAGAGGCTATTGTGGCAGTTGGTCATGGCATACGGCACGGGGAATTCGGTTAAGCCGCTGGCCCGCGCGGTTTGGATGATGCCAACATAGGTGATGTCGTGAGAAATCAGCGCGTCAAAGCGAAGGCGCAGCTGCTCCATATCTCCGGAGGCATTGTGCGCGCGGAGAATGGAATAGGCGATTGTTTTCTCCCGCGCGGCGGCGCTGGATTTGTCTGCAGCGTGCGGTTTTCCGTTTTTGAGTGTGACCGGATGGGCGTGATAGCGAATCATTGGTTCCTCCTTGATCGAATCCAAACCGACCGTTTCCACGCGGGAAACAAGCGGGTAATCTTCCACTTGTAGATTGTATCATGCCGCGTGCGCCAAGAAAAGCCGCAAGAGCGGCATAACGCCCATATATCGATAAAAAATATATGATTTTTGCGTTTTTATCCTGTAAAATGATCGTAATATCTTGGTATTGACAGCGGGGAATCAGGCGGTTATAATACACCATGTGCCGCTAAAATCGGCACAAACAAGCGAATATGGCGGCGTAGCTCAGCTGGCTAGAGCATTCGGTTCATACCCGGAGTGTCATCTGTTCGAATCAGATCGCCGCTACCAGAAAAGCCCCGATTTCGGGGCTTTTTTCTATATCACCTCTCGTACGATCACGTACGATAATGCGGATTTTCTTGCCCCTTTCTTGCCAATTTCTTGCCCGGATTGAGGGCGTTTTTAGGCTTCAAACTGGGTAGAGCCGGGGACTGATGTATCTAACTTCTATTTTCACATAGGAAAATGTTAAAAATTCTGTTGGAATTAATCCGCATTCTCCGTCCACATCTCGCACTGACTGATAACGATGCTCAGTGCGTCGTCCAGCCCTTCGGGCGGGTAATGATATTTCTTGAGCAACCGTTTGACCATGCTGCGCATCTTCGCACGCGCGGTCTCTTTCTTTTGCCAGTCTATGGTGCGACTCTTACGGAGCATATCGGTGAGCTCTTTTGTGATCGCGACAAGTTCGTCGTTTTGATAGAAGTCCTTGACCGCCTCCGGCTTGGTCAGTGCGTCGTAAAATGCGGTCTCCTCTGCGGTCAACCCAAGCTGCGCGCCTTCCGCGCTCGCCTGCGCCATAAGGTCGGCCATCTTGAGTAGTTCTGCGATGACTTCCTCGTTGGTCAACAAGCCGTTGAAATACGCGTTCATGGTTCGCTGAATCAATTCGGAGAACTTTTCGGATTTCACCAAGTTCGTGCGCTTATAAACCGTCACCTGCTCGGCGATAAGCTTGCGCAAAATCTCTATCGCGAGGTTCTTCTCCTTCATCTTAGCGATTTCGGCGAGGAAGTTCGGATCAAAGAGCGAGAGCGATTCCTTCACGTCCGAAAACAGGTTGAGCACGCCGCTGCTCTGCACGCTTGCCTTGAGCAGATCATTGATGCGCGCGTTGATCTCGCCGAGTGAATATGGCTTTCCGCCGACGCCGCCCGCCATGAGGCGCACTAGAAGCGTCCGCAACGACTCGAAAAACGCCGCCTCAAATCGCTGCTCGCGATTCGCGAGGCTACCGCAGAGCGAGAGCGCCTGCCGCAACAGGAGCGCTTCCTTGATGAATGCTTCCTTCTCTTTCTCCTTCTCGCGCGCCAGCAGGAAGTTCACGCCGCCGGTGATGCTCTTTGCGCGCTCCTGATCGCTTCCGTTGAGAAAACGATTGTATTCAAACCCGTGCAGCAGGCTCCGGCAGACCTCCAACTTCTCGCGAAACTTCGGATATGCCGCTTTCGCGATGTCCATCTCGCCGTAGTTGCTGCGGTCACGCTGGGTATAGTCATTCATCGCCTGCTTGAGCGCGGCGGCGATGCCAACATAGTCCACCACGAGGCCGCCTTCCTTGTCCCCGAACACGCGGTTGACGCGCGCGATGGCCTGCATGAGATTATGCCCCGCCATGGGTTTGTAGACGTACATCGTCGCAAGAGACGGTACATCAAACCCCGTGAGCCACATATCGACCACGATGGCGATCTTGAACGGGTCTGCGTTATCCTTAAAGCGTTTGGCGAGCTCGGCTTTGCGCGCGCTGTTGCCGATGATCTGCCGCCAATCCTCCGGGTCGTCGTTATTGGAGGTCATAACAACCTGCACCTTTTCCGACCAAGCCGGGCGAAGATGCAGAATGCGGCGGTAAATCTTCATGGCAATCGGGCGCGAATACGCAACGATCATCGCCTTGCCGGTGAGAAGGTTCGCGCGGCTGTCCTCATAGTGCTCAATGATATCGCGCACCAGCGAGTCAATGGTCTCGTCAGCGCCGAGCACGGCATCCATGCGGCCCATCTCGTGCATGCTTTTTTGTATGACGAACTGCTCCGCATTCTCGGCGAAGCGGTCATACTCTGCGTCGATGAGATCCAGCGCCTTTTGATTGAGCTTGAGCTTGATCACGCGGCTCTCATAATAGACCGGCTTCGTCGCGCCATCCAGCACCGCCTGCGTCATGTCGTAGATGTCGATATAGTCGCCGAAGACCTCGCGCGTGCTGCGATCCTTTTCGCTCAGCGGCGTACCCGTGAAGCCGATATACGTCGCGTTCGGCAGGCTGTCGCGAATGATGCGCGCGGTGCCAACCTGCACATGCCCGGTCTTGGCGTCGATCTTTTCTTCTAGCCCATACTGCCCGCGGTGCGCTTCGTCCGCCATGACGATGATGTTTCTGCGCTTGGAGAGCGGCTCGCCAACCTCCTCAAACTTTTGCATGGTGGTGAAGAGGATGCCGTTTGCCTCGCGCCCTTCGAGCAGTTCCTTCAGGTGCGCGCGGCTCTCCGCCTGAATGGGGGTCTGCCGCAGAAAGTCCTTACACTTGGCAAATTGCGAATAGAGCTGGTCGTCCAGATCGTTTCGGTCGGTGAGCACGACGATGGTCGGAGAATGGAGCGCTTCCTGCAATAGATGCGCATAAAACACCATGGAGAGCGACTTCCCGCTGCCCTGCGTGTGCCAAAACACGCCGCCCTTGCCGTCGGTCTGTGTTGCCTGGCGCGTGGATTCCACCGCCTTTTTCACCGCGAAATACTGATGATAGGCGGCGAGAATCTTCGCCGTGCCTTCCGTCTCTACGGAGAAGCAGACGAAGTTTTTTAGGATGTCTAGCAGCCGCGTGCGGTCAAGCATGCCCTCAAAGAAGGTTTCGTAATCTGCAAAGAGCTTTGTTTCGCCCTTGCCGTCCTTGGTTTTCCATTCCATAAAGCGGTCTTCGCTGGCGGTAATCGTTCCCGCCTTGCTCGCGGAGAGGTCGCTGATTGCGCAGATGGCGTTGTAGGCAAAGAACGAGGGGATCTCCTGCAGGTAGTTCTTGATCTGGCGGTAGGCTTCCGAGGCGTCCGTCTCCGCGCGGGAGGGGGACTTGAGCTCGATGACCACCAGCGGCAGGCCGTTGATGAAGAGCACCACATCCGGCCGCTTTTCGGAATATTCTATAAATGTCCATTGGTTGATGGCGTGGTAGGTGTTGCGTTCCGGGTGCTCATAGTCGATGAGGTAGACGAGGTTGGAGCGCTCCGCGCCCTTTTCGAAATAGCGCACGGGTACGCCGTTTTGCAGATAGTTCATGAAGACGGCGTTCTTTTGCAGTAGGCTGCCCGCGCCGAGATCCTTGATGCGGTTCACCGCGTCCGCGAGGGCTTCCTCCGGCAGGCGGGGGTTGACCACGGTCAACGCGGCTAGAAGCGCGGCCTCATAGAGTGGGTCGCGGTAATCGCGCGGCACGTCCGGCCCGTAGAGGCGGATGTAGCCCATGTCCTCCAGCAGGGAGAGGATGCAGTTTTCGTAGTTGGATTCGGTGAAGGGCATTGTTAATCCTCACTCTCTGGGTTCTCAATTTCGTTAAGTTTTTTAACTACCCAATCGACAGATGGTGATTTCACTTTGTCCGCTATTCCATTCGACAATAAGGATGTGTAGAATGCTTGGACATCATCATCGCCAATTATCCATCCCACCTGAGGATTGTTTTCCGCTATACTACACAACTCGACAACTTGATCAGGTGACCAGGTTGCATAACGTTCTAATAAAGAAATGTAATGATGCGTTCCAGAAAAACTTCCGCTACAACGCAGTTTTTCAATACTTTCTTTCTTCTCGTTTTCCGATTTCAACTCTATAGTACTAACATGATTACTAATAAAATCGCTTAATGTGCGATAGAAAAATAAATTGGATTGCTTTTTTGTTTTCCATTCATTCTGCAAGAATTGGTTAAACGAAGTTTCATCAAGTGTTGATCGATAATCTTTATCAGCGCTAACAAAGTATATATCCTCACCTTTTGGAGCTAATTCTAGTAAAATCTCCCAATTGATTGCATCTCCATATTTTCCATCTTTCCCGGGAGGATTGCCTTTATCATAACGCTGTTTAGCATGTTCGATATTTTCAGCTGTACAACCTAGAGGTTTAATTCTATCAAAGATAGAATTTATGACTTTATCTGCATGCAATGTCCCTTCTTTTGCATCTTGTTTGATTTTCCTTAATATGAAAGCGTGTTTATCCGACAAGTCTCGGATTCTGTTCTTAAAATCATCATATTCATCATATCCTTTGCAAATATTTGGAATCTGCAAAGTAAGTTTCTCAAACTTGCCTAGAACATCTTTGATCTTGTTCTCTCGATTTCTATATACTTCATCCCTAACTTGTTCTGTGAAAAGTATTTCTACATCAGAATCTATCATGTCTCCAAGCTTTCGAAATTGTTCCAAATCATCGCTTGAAAAATCATATAGAGATAACCATATATTCGCGTCAATGAAAACACTGATCATATATTACCCTCAAAAATCACAATGATGCTTGCTAACGGCATTTACAGTTATTTTTCCTGCCATATATTTAGAAAGCGTTTCTACAAATCATTTATGTAAAATATCTCTTTGATTACGCCTACTTCTTTGTGTGCTGGCGGGTGTAGCCCATGTCCTCCAGCAGGGGGAGGATGCAGTTTTCGTAGTTGGATTCGGCGAAGGGCAAGAGGTTCGCGACTTTTTTAAATCACGGATAGTTGTGCCTCTAAGTGTTTTAAAAAATCATCCCTGTTTTTCAAAAGTATACTGTCGAAATCTATCACCATTTGAGAAAGCTTTATAATGTCTGGATCATCTTTGGATTTCCCTAATCGAAGAGCTGTTGCTAAAGATGTGAATGCTGCCCCTTTTGCTTGCAACTCATTTACATACTTTCGATCCTTTTTCCCGATTTTAAACAATAGAAACACTCTTCTTAAAGTAGTTAAATCATAAAGCATAATCTGTGATTCATGTGTGTAATCACTGTTGAAGCTCTGCATGGTAGAATTACTATGTAGAAATCCAGATACCCATCGTAGTTCATAATAACTACCCAACATTGAGACAGCATTCGAAATTGTTATTGGACCCGATGTGTTTTCAAATACAACAGACCAAGTGTGAAGATATGAAAATAAGTAATAGTATAGATCCGCTCGTTCCTTAAAGAGATTAATCTTGTTCTGTTTCCTTGCGGTACTTATTGCGATCCAAACAGCAACAAAAGACATCAACAAGGAGACCGCTGTGGCAGCGTAATCAAACCAATCATGTTGCACTGCAACTTGAAAGATGTAATTTTCCATCTTTTATCTCTCCACCGGCACTTCTATTTCCCCCGACATGAGTTTGGGGAGCAGGGTATCGCGAACGATAACTAATTGTTTATTCTCATCAATCCTTTGATCTATTAGTTCGTAAATCGGCTCAAGTATTGAGCTGTACTTCTCTTCTATTTCTTTGCACGCTATTACTATGAGCATTCGCTGGATATTATCAAACCGTATTTGAGGGAATGTGCCTGATCGCGCCTCAGCTTCAACTTGTAATTCTTCCAAAACATCTTTTCTAGTAAGATACTGGTATAACCGCCTACTGTTAATCTTCTTGCTCCTTATTACCATAAGTTTTGTAGAAACAACATAGTCTTCAGAGTCAAAATTCACGTAAGCAAAATGTTTATTGATTGGTCTGATCTCACTAAAAAGAATATCATGCTTTTTGATTGACTTCTTCGCTTGCCCCGGCATTAAGTCCACAGCAGAATAGTTCGAGTGCAAGAACCGACCTTGATCTATATCTCCTGTATTAAGAAAAATCAGCTTGCGCTTTTTGAAATCATGTGTAGTTGAGACACTTTCACATAATTCTCCCAGACGGGCAACCCTCCATCCCTTCGGAATCAACCCCAGCTCGCTCTCTTCAAACTCGCCATCCTGAAATGGCTCAAAATCCACAAACCAGCTTTTGAAGATCGCCTGCGCCTGCGCTTCGAGGTTGGCGATGATGCGGTTGTTTAGTTCGATTTTATCGTCGAGGGAGGAGAGGGTGGCGGCGATAGAACGTTGCGTTTCAATGTTTGGTAACCATAATAAAATACTCCCAATTTGCGCTAGATTGATGTTTGGTTGAGCAGACTGAGCACATGCTGCGTTGACGCTCTCAGTTATATAACGTTGCGACAGCCAGTAATATACATATTTGAAATTCGCTTTTGATGTATCAATTCTTATGATAGCGACCGCTTGATTTGTATTTGCAGGAGTATCTTTCTCTGTAACTATAGCCGTTTTTCCCAGATAAACGCCCGCCATTGAAAAAAGAATATCGTTCTCTTCTAATTGAGAACGTAACAACCGATTATGTGTCGCTAGATCTATATGTGAGAATTTTGAATGATCGAGGTTTCTTGCGCCTGTAATACTCTCCGATTTTACGAAGTTTATGCCATACTCTACAAACGAGCTACCTATGCTCGTAGGAGTAGTGCCTTTTGTAATTCTTGTTGCAATTGACGAAATTGGAAAAAGATCACTCCCCATACCCACTCACCCCCAACCGCTCCACCGCTTTCCCAAACCTCCACCCGCAGGCAACAGAACAATCCCTCATTCCTTCTCGCCTCCGGCTTTCCCGCCCAACTTCTTCTGCGCCTGCTTCACCGCCGCCAGATAATCCCGCTCCGCAGCGGACGGCAAATCCTCCACACGCTTACTATACTTTTTATACTCCGCTGCCGCTTTCTCAATCGCAGCTTCCCGGCTGACCAACCCCGCGTTCTTCAAAACGCCCTTACCATACCGCTCGGCAAAATCATCCACCTGCGGCAGCCAATCCCGCATATAGATATGCTCGTGGTTCAACGCGTGCAGCTCCGCCAAATCAAAGAACGCGGAAACCATACGGTTCAGCACCGCAAGCTCCTTTTCGTCCAGATAATTCTTGGCAACCAGCGCGTCTTCCTTATGCGGCTGCTCCCCGCGAAACGACTTCATGCCCATATAGGGCTGCTCTGCATCCGCGCGGGAAAAGATGATTTCCGCCGCGGTTTGTTTATTTACGGCATAATGCAGCTTGTTCTGCACAATCTGGAAAAACCGCTTAGATTCATCCGATTTTGCGTTGTAGTCCACGCTTGTTGCGAAGAGATCGAGCAATTGGCGATAAAACACCTTTTCACTGGAGCGAATGTCCCGTATGCGCTCCAACAGCTCTTTCCAATAATTCCCGCCGCCTGCTTGTTTGAGCAGGTCGTCGTTCATGGTGAACCCTTTGACCAGATACTCGCGCAAACGCTCCGTCGCCCAAATGCGGAATTGTGTGCCGCGCGGGGATTTCACACGATACCCAACGGCAATGATGACGTCAAGATTGTAGTGCTTCGCATTGCGCGAAACGCTTCTTTCGCCTTCGTTTTGAACTTGTAAGTATTCCTTACAAGTTGAGTCCTGAAAGAGTTCACCTTCCGAATACACATTCTTTATGTGTAGGGTTATATTCTGTGGTGTCGTTTGAAATAGCTCCGCCATCTGCGCCTGCGTCAGCCAAACGGTTTCATCTTCCATTCGAACATCTATCTTTGTCGCTCCGTCCGCGGACTGGAACATGATGATCTCTGTGTCTTTATAGCTCATATCCAATCGCCCCCAACCGCACCTTGATCTCTTGCTCCAATCGGTGCGACTCCTCAAACAACCCGCTCAATTCCTCCGTCAGCCGCCGCATCTTCTCGTCGAACGGTTCCCCGTCGTCCTCCACATCCTCAATGCCCACATATCGCCCGGGCGTGAGGATATAGTCCTGCTTTTTGATCTCCTCCGTCGTCGCCACGGCGCAGAAGCCCTTGACGTTCTCCAGCGTCCCCGCGACAAACGCGCGGTGCGCATCGGCAATCTGCGCGATGTCCGCGTCCGTCAACTCACGCAGCTTTCGCGACACCATCGTGCCGAGCTTGCGCGCGTCGATGAACAGCGTCTTACCCTTTTGTTTCTTATTCCGGCTCATAAACCACAGCGAAACGGGAATCTGCGTGGTATAGAAGAGTTGCGGAGGCATAGCGATGATGCACTCCACCAGATCGGCCTCAATGAAATTCTTGCGGATCTCACCCTCGCCGCCGGATTGAGATGAAAGCGAACCATTCGCCAGCACGCAGCCCATCTTGCCGCCCGGCGCGAGGTGATAGATCATGTGCTGGAGCCAAGCATAGTTGGCGTTGCCTGCGGGCGGCAGACCGTAAACCCAGCGCTTGTCGCCGCTGAGCTTGTCCGCGCCCCAGTTGCTCAGGTTAAACGGGGGATTCGCCATCACATAATCCGCACGTAGCAGCGGGTGACAATCGTCAAAAAACGTATCCGCGTTATACTTACCAAGATCGGCCTCGATGCCGCGGATGGCTAGGTTCATGGTGCACATCTTCCATGTGGTCGGGTTACTGTCCTGACCATACACGGCGATGTTGTTGATGCTCCCGCTGTGGTTTTCAATGAATTTTGCGCTCTGCACAAACATGCCGCCGCTACCGCAGCAGGGGTCGTACACGCGCCCGTTGAACGGCTCTAGCACCTCAACCAGCGTGCGCACCACGCAGGATGGCGTAAAGAACTCGCCCGCGAGCTTGCCCTCCAATGCGGCAAAATTGGAGAGACAGTATTCATACGTGCGACCGAGGATATCCTTCTCCGCGCCGTGATCCATCATGCGGATGTTGGTAAAGAGATCGACCACGTCGCCTAAGCGCCGCTTGTCCAGCTCTGGACGCGCAAAGTTTTTCGGCAGAATATCCTTGAGTCTGCGGTTTGCCTTCTCGATGGAGCGCATGGCGTTGTCAATCGTCGTGCCGACCTCCTCGGTGTGCGCCGCCCGCGCAATCATCTCCCAGCGTGCGTCGGTCGGAACGAAGAATATGTTCTGAGATGTATACTCATCAATATCCTCTTCAAAGCCCTCGCCCTCTTCTTTCAGCTCCCGATAGCGCGCGTCGAAGCGATCTGAAATGTACTTTAAAAAAATCAGGCCGAGCACGACCTGCTTGTATTCCGATGCATCGAGATTTCCGCGCAGCACGCAAGCGGCATCCCAAATTTGCTTTTCAAACCCGATGTTGGCGGAGTTTTGTTCGGCCATGTGATTCTCCCGTCTCATGTAAACGATACCAAGGACGGCAGTGCGCCGCCCGATTGAGTTCATTATATACAACCCGTCATACTTTCGCAATGCAACAGGTATAGACATTTATACTGTTAATTACTTTGCTATGAGTATGGACTTTTATCGAACGTATCTTACTGAAACGCCCTCCTCACCTTCTCCGCATCCTTCATCTGCGTTTCATCCGCGAGGTGCGTGTAGATGCGCAACGTCGTTGCCGGATCGGCGTGGCCTAGGTACTGCTGAGCGGTTAAAACATCCGCTCCCGCGCGGTAAAGAATCGAAGCATAGTTGTGCCTGAAGTAGTGCGGAGTGAGAATCGAGCCTTTTCCGTCATCCTCAATGCCGGGTGCGGCTTCGAGTAGGGCGGCCTGTATCAACCGCCAACGGCGGATGAAGGTTGCCTGCGACCAATACTCTCCGCTGCGCGGCGCGCGGATGATGTAGCCTTTGCCGATCTGGCGATTCTGCTGCAGCATGGTCATCAGCGCGTCCGGAATGGGTACGGTTCGTACGGAAGTTGCTGTTTTGACGGTTCCAACGTCGCCGGTGACAAAGTCGATATCACGCTCTACTCTGAGGGTGCGCGCGGCGAAGTTGATGTCCGACCAGCGCAATCCTAGCGCCTCGCCGCGACGCAGGCCGGTATAGTACAGTAGCGCGACCAGCAGGCCGTCTTGTTGGTTCTCGATAATAGTCTGCACAGCGGCCGTTTCCTGCGGCGTAAGCGCGCGGCGACTGTTCCGCTCCGAGCGCGGTTGCTTGAGCGCCTCGGCTGGGTTGCGGTCGATGATACCCTGCGCGGTCGCTAGGGTAAAGCAGTTAGTCAATACGCTCATAATATAGCCGGTCGTGGTCTTTCCGCGGCCGGTTTGCTTATTCATGAAAGCCTGTAGCTGCAGAGCGGTGATTGCGCGCATTTGCTTGTCTGCAAATACTGGGAAAAGATGCTTGTTCAACACCGTCCGGTAGCTCGCGTTTGAGCTGGGGCTCAAGGCAGGCTCTTTGTAGACGCGGTACCAGTCGGAGACAAAATCTCCAAATAAAATGTCGCGGCGAACCGCGACAGCTCCATTGATATGTGCCCGACGGATTTCTTCTTTGTTCGCCTCGAGCTCTTTCTTGGTTCGACCATTTGCCCACTTGTAAATTGCGGTTCCGTCCGCATCGTGGCCGACGGTAACCTGCGCGCGCAGGCGTTTCTTTTGCGCTGCCATTGTGTTGCCCTCCTCAAATATGGTATATTGAGGGCGCAGAAAAAGAAGCTCTCTTAGGTTTTTTAATCTGCACCCGCCGCTTTCGGTGTTAGCGCACCGAAGCGGCTTTTTTTGTTTGCTGTTATATCAATACACTTGTGAATCCGACCGCTTTGCCGATGATGCGGGCGGTATGGTCACCGTTGATGATGATCGGTGCAAAGGATGGATTCTCGGACAGCAGTACGAGGTAGTCGCCGTTGCGGTAGACCCGCTTGAGCGTGACACTCTCCTCGTCAATGATGACCGCAGCGATTTCGTTATTCTCTACGTCCGGCTGCTGGCGGATGTACACAACATCACCGTCATGAATCCGCGCTCCAATCATGCTGTCGCCTTTGCAGATTAGGGTGAAATCGCAGTGGATATCATCCGGTACGTCGTCATAACCGTCTACGTTCTCAACCGCGAGAATTGGATCGCCGCAGGCTATCGCTCCGAGGCGGGGCTTTTTCGTCATGTGTGGAACCGGCAGTACACCGGGGAGTGTCATTACTGACTTGGAGGCATCTTCTGAAAAATCGTCGAGTGTGAGGTCTAGTGCTTTTGCAATCGCGCGTATGGTTTCCAAACTTGGTTTTTTTGTTGCGCCTGAAGTAATCTTGTCGATTGTCGGCTTCGGTACGCCAGACATCCTCGCAATATCCTCGTTTGTCAGGTGGTTTTTCTTCTTGTACGTGCTGATAATTTCATATCCCATAATCTCACCTCGTAAACAATATAGCTCTTAAATGTAGTCGAGTCAAGAAGTTTATAACCGCATATGGTTAAAATAGTCGCGATTTCGGATTGACAATCGCATTAAGCGGTGATAGATTGGTAAATAAAATAACCGAGGATGGTGATGAATGTGAGGAAAGATAAGTATCAAGTGCTCTCCGGCTTGATAAATGACCGTGGAATCAAAAAAAGCGTGATAGCCAAGCGGCTGGGGATTTCACCAAAGACCCTCTGTGGAAAGCTCCGCGGCGAAACTGGCTTTGTCTTCGACGAGGCACAGATCATCCGCGAGGACTTCTTCCCCGACGTAGCGTTAGAGCGGCTCTTTTCGGTGGACGAGGTTGACCAAACAGCGTAAGGAGCCGAGTGTATGGAAACTGCAAGAGTCGATTTTGAAGAACTGAAGGAACAGCTATCAACGGCAATCGAAGGATTAAACACAGTGTCTCACGCGGTCGGGCAAATCACATCCAAGTTGCATGCGGCGCAAAGCAGCAGCTCTATTGGTGAATCCTGGGTGCTGACATGGGGCGAGACGCTGCCGAAGAAGGCAGCTGCAAAGATGATCGGTGTGAGTGTCACCTACCTGAACAAACTGATCAGCGACGGCGGGATCAATACAACGCCGGACGGGCGCGTGGTCGTTCGCTCCGCAGCGGACTGGGCAAATCACAGCACGAGTAAAAACGAATCAAAGAAAAAGAGATGGCACGTTTAGGCCATCCGAGCGTAGAGGATTCTTATAATTCCGGAGCATTTGAATTACGAGAAAAACTGTGCCTGCCCTCGCGGTATGATGTGCAGTGGCCATATAAGAGGAGAAACACATGAACAAGATCATGATTATCGGGAACCTGACCGGTGAGCCCGAATTACGTTCTACACCAAGCGGCATCACAGTGTGCTCGTTTACGATTGCCGTCAATCGGCGGCACGAAGATAAGAACGGCGAGCGTCCGGCGGATTACTTCCGCATCAGCGCATGGCGGCAGCTTGGCGAGAGCTGCGGGCGGTTTCTCGCCAAAGGTCGCAAGGTCGCTGTCGTGGGTGAGCTGCAAGCGCGGCAATATGATGCAAAGGATGGCTCCGCGCGGATGTCGTTGGACGTGCAGGCCGACGAGGTGGAATTCCTCTCGCCACGAACAATGGCTGAAGCGGCGGACCGTCAGGACGGCGATGCACCAGACATGAGCGGATTTACGGATATCTCTAGCAACGATATCCCGTTTTGAGGCAGTGCCATGCCGAACCGAATCATCAAAGACAGCATTTGCAGAAGCGAGGACTACAAATCGCTCTCGTTGTTTCAACGGGATTTCTTCATCCGCCTGATCGTCACTGTGGACGATTACGGCCGGTATGACGCTCGCCCGAAAATACTCAAGGGTCAGATGTACCCGCTGGAGAACGTGACCGAGGCATTGATTGACGAGGCGCTCCAAGCGATGTCGACTGTTGGACTTGTTGACCTCTACAACGTAGATGGAAGACCGATCCTGCAGCTTATGTCGTGGTCGAAGCACCAGAGCATTCGCGCCAAGAGGAGCAAGTATCCGGCAAAAGACAATAATAACTGTACAGACACTGCGGATAGCTTGGAAGAACTCGACGAAAAGGCGGTGGATAGTGTGGATAACATCACTTGCATACATGTGAAATCAATTGCATGCAGATGCGCCCGTAATCCAATCCGAACTGAAGATATCCCAGAGTGTAATCTATGCGCTCTCAAAGCGCGCGCATACGAGATCGACAAGCTCTTTCGCGAGTTGCAGCCGGAGCGGGAATTACGTTGGCCGGATGTGCTTGCGATCGCCCGGCAAATGCTCCCGTTTGAGATCCCGCTTGTCCGTAAAGCGGTGCTGCTCACCCAAACTGGCAACGTTCGCGATCCGGCGGCGTATCTGTTCGCACTTGCTGCGGATTGGACTGCGCGCGGCATCCGGACGTTTGAGGAGTTTCGCGCGGGAAAAAGCGCGACGTGGTCGTAACGAAAGGAGAAAACGATATGACGATAGATGACCTAAAAAATGTGCGTCGCCAGAAGCTGCGTGTGGAAGCGTTGCAGGAGCGCATCGAGCGGCTTCGTTCCCGCGCGGAGTACAACCAACGCCAACTTGGTGAGTGTGGCCGGAGTGATCCGACGCGCGACCGGCTGGCGGAGTATGCTGCGGAGCTGGACGAGCTGGAGCGGGAGTTGACCGGCGAGATGATTGCGCTGGAGAAGCAGCTCGTCGGCGTGGATACGGAGTTGGCGAAGCTGCCGGAGAATCAGGAGAAGGTGTTGAGGCTCAGGTATGTGGAGGGCTTATGCTGGGAGAGAGTATCAAAGAAGTTACACTACTGCGAAAGATATTGTAGAAGGCTGTGTAAAATTTGATGAAAAAGGCCTTCTACTGGATATGGCTAAATTCTCTGTCTACTCTGCAGATATTGGTGGATAATCAGGTGTTCTATGCCAAATTCTATATGTAGCAAGCGGTTTCTCTATATTATTTTTCAGGGGAAATTGTGGAAGTAGGGTTAGGGCTTGGACTGACTGTTGGGCCTGGATAAGTTGTCATCCTCATATTAGGATTTCCAGGAATGAGGTCCACTCCATACATTCTATATTCTTTCGGAATATATTTTAGAAATATGTCTCCTAGTTCTTGTTTAGAAAAAACTGCTTCATCATCTGCTGCAAATATATCATACAATTCTCGGCTCAAAGGAAAATCTATACCTAATTCTGGAAAATCAAGAAGTTGATTTAATGGAGTGCTTAAACGAATAAAAGTCGCTTGCAACAAGGATTCATTGTAAGGAGCTACAGTATCCACTGAATGCTTATCTAAAATAGCAGGGAAACTGTTTTTATCAAAAGTAAATAATTTTTCTCCACTAAATAAATCATAAAGAGATCCTCCGTTATCATATTTATTAACCGTTGATATACCAAATGCCATTCGATAACAGTTATCTATAGTTTTAAATACTATCAATTTCAGATTAATACCTGGTATAACTCTATTCGAATCAATCATCCCCAATTTTGAATATTCTTCTTCATATTCTGCTTGCGTTGTTGGAACCGGAGTTGGCGTTGGCGTCGGCTCTGGTGTGGGTGTTGCTGTCGCCGTCGGCGTTGGTTCCGGCGTGTTAACGAGAATCGCCTCGTTTGCTGAGGCACAGGCGAAGAGGCCTGCAGTGCATACGAACAGAATTACGAGCACGAGGGCGAATGTACGAGTGCTGTGGGTCATGGTTCCTCCTATAAGCAAGATTATAGTAAGATGATTTATCGCTTTAAGTTATCTATACCTTCCGTTACTCTGCTGGTGCAGGTGGATAATCTTCTTCACTGTAGATTCCTTTTAACTCTTCTGGAATTTGTGCTCCGGGGGTATACACCCAAAATGGTATGATTTCATCTTGCGGTGTAGAATCAATAATCAAGTCGACAATTTGCTCTTTTGAAAGAAGTGTATATAGAACTGCTTCCCAGTCTTGGTTAGTTTTCTCCTGTAAATTCTTTAAAAATCCATTGTTATTATAATCAATGTTCCAGATATCATAAGTCGATGCCATATCAGCTATGGCGGTTGAATTTACCAATACCAGATTTCTTAGATTCTTACTTGATTCGAATAGATATTTCGAATATTCAAATATTCCAGTAGCACCTGCTGGAAGCTGGAGTGTGAATAAATATTCTCTATTACAAACACTATACATTTCATACTTATTTGGATCGTTTTCATTCGTATATGAAACACACCATATTCTTCCACTTTCATTGTTAAAGGTTATATTATAACAGTAAAGAGTTCCTACAATTTGAGGCGTCATATCATCGTTTATTCCTAACAATGCCTTTTTTTGCTCATAAGTCAACTCAGGCATGGGAGTAGGTGTTGGTGTTGCAGCTGGCGTTGGCGTTGGCGTCGGCTCTGGTGTGGGTGTTGCTGTCGCCGTCGACGTTGGTTCCGGCGTTGTTGCGCTTGCAGTCATACTTCCTGGCGCACATGCGAGGGAAAGAAAAAAACTAAATGTAATCGCACTTACTAGAATAGTTCTAATTAGATGATTGATGTGTTTCATGATTCCTCCACTTAATCAGTGACATACAGTTATTATAGATAATCTCGCGGTTTGGAACAATAGGTTATATCGACTTTAGAGCTGAAAAAGTTAGTAATCATATTAACAATTGCATTTAAAATGTATATCATAAAAATGTCCGATTATAACCGTATTAACTTGATAAAATGATATTATCAATATTTACAGAGACCAAGCTGAGACAAAGTTGATCTCAATATCTTTTCGACGCCAGCGGGCGTCATTTTTCGTTTTGGAGGCCACATGCAAATTACCAACAAATTCGATATAGTTCCGGTCGCCGAGATCAAGCCGGACGAACGCAACGCCCGAAAGCACAGCGATGAACAGATCATGGAACTGCGGCGCTCGCTGCGTGAGTTTGGCTTCGTCAATCCGCTGCTGATCGATAAGGATAGAAAGATCATCGCTGGACACGGGCGGCTTGCCGCGGCAATCGCGGAGGGCATGACCGCTGTGCCGTGCATCTTCGTGGAACACCTGACAGAAGCACAGCGTCGCGCGTATATGCTGGCGGACAATCACCTCGCGGAACACGCAACGTGGGATATCGGTCTGCTCAATGAAGAACTGAAGTTTCTGGATGATCTTGGCTTTGATGTAACGCTCACCGGGTTTGATCTGCCGGAGCTGGAGCAGGAAGCCGTGGATGACGGTTATGAGCCGGAACTGCCGACCACACCAAAGAGTATGGCAGGGCAGGTCTATCGCCTCGGTCGACATCGCCTCATGTGCGGGGATAGTACTAACGCGGAGGACGTTGCGCTCCTCATGGACGGCGCGCAGGCGGATTTGATGTTGACCGATCCACCATATAACGTGGACTACAAGGGCAAGACGAAGGAGGAGCTGACCATCGAAAACGACGTGCAGTCGGACGATTCGTTCCTCAGTTTTCTTGTGCAGGCGTTCACCAACGCGCAGGAACACATGAAGCTGGGCGCGGTGTTCTATATCTGGCACGCAGACTCGAACGGATACATCTTCCGTGCAGCGGCGCAGGAGGCAGGGCTGACCGTGCGCCAGTGCCTGATCTGGGTGAAGAACAGCATGGTCATGGGACGGCAGGACTATCAGTGGAAGCACGAGCCGTGCCTCTACGGATGGAAGGAAGGCGCAGGCCACCTCTGGGCAAGCGACCGCAAGCAGACGACCGTGCTGGAGTTCGACCGGCCGACGCGCAGCAAGGAGCACCCGACCATGAAACCGATTCCGCTGTTCGACTATCAGATGCAGAACAACACCAAGGGTGGCGACGTGGTGCTGGACCTCTTCGGCGGTTCGGGCACAAGTATCATCGCAGCGGAGCAAAACGGACGCACCTGCTACTGTATGGAGAAAGACGCGCGATATGTTGACGTCATCATCGACCGGTGGGAGAAGTTCACCGGGGAAACGGCGATGCTGATTTGATTTTTTCGAAAATAAAAAAAGGCATCGTCTAAATGTTGGGAGAAAGGCGACAATTGCCAATGACCAACAATAACGATGTCTTTACCCTATTATCGTCCTAGATTGTAGAGAATGCGAGTGCTAAACACAACTTGAGGAATAACAAATGTCCGCAAACCCTGCGTACAACAAACAGCGGCACCGTGATTGGTCGGCAGCGGTCATGCGCAGGGACAAGCACCTCTGTCAGGACTGCAAGCGATACGGACGCATGGTACCGGCAGAGGTAGCGCACCATATCGAACCAATCACAGAGCGACCGGACCTTGCGTACAGCTTAAGCAACGGGATCGCGCTCTGCCATAAGTGCCACAGTAAGCGACACCCGGAGAAGGGCGGCAGGCATTGATCCCCCCCGGTCAAGGCAATTCGGCAGCACTCTTTTGCTACCAGGGGCCATCCCCTCTTCCAAGTGTGCGCGAAAATAAAAGGGGGTACAGGGAAAAACTCCCTGAAGAAAGGAGGGCGAAAGAACATGCCCAGACCCCCAAAAACATGGACGAACAGGGACTTTGAGCAGTTCGAAGCCCTCTGCAAAATCCAGTGTTCGAAGGCGGATATTTGCGCCGTTATGGACGTTTCGGAAAAGACGCTGGATCGCCTTGTACGGGAGAAATACAAACAGACCTTTGAAGAGATGCAATCCCACTTCCGGGCATATGGGAAAGCGTCTCTTTTGCGTTCGCAGTTTAAGCTGGCGGAGCGCAACCCCAGTATGGCGATTTGGCTGGGGAAACAGTACCTCGGTCAGGTTGACCCGTCGGCAAGACGTGCGACCGGTGACGGCGGAACGGGTCAGTCCAAGCTAGACCAGTTTTTAGATGAAGCCGACCGGATATGACGTTGTTGTCGAATATGCCCGGAGCATCGTAGAAGGCCGGAAGATCGCGTGTAAGGAAAAGGTGCAGGAGTGCGAGCGGTTCTTCCGCGATCTGGAGAATCCGGCCTACGAACTGGACTGCAAAGACCCGGAGTTTGTGATCCGGTTCATCGAAACATGCGTGTCCCACAAGGAGGGTGAATCGATCCGGGGCGAGCCGCTGCTGGGAAAACCGTTGTTGCTCGAACCTTGGGAGAAGTTCATCGTCTACAACCTGCTTGGGTTCCGACTCAAGGGAACGAAGGAGCGCCGCTTTAAAGAGGCGTTCCTTTTTATTGCCCGGAAGAATGGCAAGACCCCGTTCGCCGCAGCGCTGGCACTGGCGCTGGCGTTTCTGGAGCGCAGGAGCGGATCGCGCATCTACATCGTGGGAGCTGCGCTCAAACAGGCGCGGCAGGCGTTCGACCATATCCTGTTCAATCTGGATCAGATGGGCGAACTGCGGAAGTTTAGGGTGCTGGACAACAACGCCGAGCACTCGATTGCGCGCACGTTCTTTGACAAAGGGCGCGTCACCGGTTCGCTCCGGATCGAGGCGCTTGCGGCCAACCCCGACAAGCAGGACTCGCTGGTGGCGAATATCCAGATCTGCGACGAGCTGCACGCGTACAAGAGCGCGAAGCAGTACAACGTCATCAAAGAATCGGGCAAGGCGTACAGTAACCGCCTTTGCATCGGGATTACGACCGGCGGCGACAACCCGACCGGGTTTTGTTATCAGCGGCTGCAATATTGCAGGCGGGTGCTAAACCGTACCTGCCCGGACGAGCAGCTGTTCATCTTCATCTGCAAGGCGGACGAGGACGAGCACGGCGACGTAGACTACACCAGCGCAATCGAGCAGGAAAAAGCGAACCCGAACTACGGCGTGTCCATCCGCCCGGCGGAGATCATGGACGATTCCATTCAGGCACAGAACGATCCGCAGCAGAGAAAGGACTTCTTAGCCAAGCGCCTGAACATCTTCACTTCGGCCATGAAGGCATATTTCGACGTGGAGGAGTTCCGCAGGAGTGACGCGAAGTATGGCTGGACACTGGCCGAGCTTGCCAAGCTCCCGGTCAAGTGGTACGGCGGGGCCGACCTCTCACGGCTGCACGATCTGACCACCGCGGCGCTGTACGGCAGTTACAAGGACGTGGACATCATCGTCTCGCACTGCTGGTTTCCCATCACAGCGGCGTACAAGAAAGCGGACGAGGACAATATCCCGCTCTTTGGCTGGAAGGACGACGGCTGGCTCACCATGAGCAACAACCCCACGGTGAACCATGCGGAGGTTGTCAACTGGTTCAATCAGATGCGGTCTTCCGGTTTTAACATCGCGGAGATCGGGCACGACCGAAAGTTCTGCCGCGAGTATTTCATCGGCATGAAGACGGCGGGATTCAAGGTGTTTGACCAACCGCAGTATTTCTACAAAAAGTCGGAAGGATTCCGGCACATCGAAGTCAAGGCGAAGAACGGGCAGCTGTACTACTGCCACGCCGCTCCGTTCGAGTACTGTGTGCAAAACGTGCATGCGATCGAAAAGACGGACGACATGATCCAGTACGACAAGATCGAGCCGGAGCAGAGGATCGACGTGTTCGACGCGTCGGTGTTCGCCTGTGTGAGGATGCTGGAATCGCTGGAGCGCAGTCGCAAAGCCCAGAAATGGCTGGAGGAAGAATAAGAATGGCAAAGAAGCAAGCGCGCAAAGCGCGCGCGCCCAACGAGCAGCGGACGTTCAGCGGCTTGACATGGCTCTGTTCACCGGAGACCTACGGTCTTTTAACCGGGTACACGCCGCTGAGCGAGAACCCCGAAATCCAGACCGCGATCCAGCGCATTGCCGATCTGGTCAGCTCCATGACGATCCACCTCATGGAAAACGCGCGGGATGGCGACAAGCGGATCAAGAACGAGCTCTCCCGCAAAGTGGACATCACGCCCTGCAAATACATCACCCGAAAAGCATGGGTGGAAACCATCGTAAAGGACATGATCATCGGTGGCAACAGCGTACAGATTCCACACTACCGCGGAAACCTGCTGGACGATATCGAACCGCTTGCGCGGAGCAAGTACTCCATCCTTGATCATGAATATGGGTATGATCTTCTGATTCGCGGAGAGCGGTTCGACCACGACGAGGTGCTGCACTTCGTCCTCAACCCCGACCCGGAGCATCCGTGGCGCGGGCTGGGATATGCGGTCTTGCTCAAGAACGTGGCAAAACAGCTGGCGCGGGCAAGAACCACCGCTGCAGCGCTCATGGAAAGCCCCGCGCCGTCGATCATCGTCAAGGTGGACGGGCTGACCGAAGAGTTTGCCTCTCCGGAAGGGCGCAGGAAGCTCTCGGAACAATACCTGAGCAGTTCCGAGCATGGGCAGCCGTGGTTCATTCCGGCGGAGGCGTTTGCCATTGAGAAGGTCGCGCCACTGAACCTCAACGACCTCGCGATCATCGACAGCATCAATCTCGACAAACGGACGGCAGCAGCCATCATTGGCGTGCCGCCTTTTTTAGTGGGCGTCGGGAAGTTTGACCAGGATGAGTTCAACGCCTTCATTCGCATTGTCGTGCTACCGATAGCACGGGCAATCGAACAGGAGCTGACACGCAAACTGCTCGTTTCCCCGAACTGGTATTTCCGGTTCAACCCGCGCTCACTGTATGCGTACTCCATCACAGAGTTGGGCGAAGTGAACTGCAATCTGGTGGACCGAGCCATCATTGACCGAAACGAAGCCCGAGATGCGCTGGGTTACGACCCAAGGGATGGGTTATCCGAACTGGCCGTTCTGGAAAACTACATTCCGTATTCCAAAATCGGTGACCAAAAGAAGCTGGAATCGTCCGGCAAGAAAGGAGAAAACGGGGATGGCGGAAGCTAATACACGCGGCATGGAGCGGCAGATTCGCAGTTTTCAACCGTCGCAGTTCCGCGCAGAGGAATTGGACGGTAAGAGAACGATCGAAACGTATTTTGCCGTGTTTGGCGACGTCTACGAGATGTGGCCGGGAGCCACCGAGAGCTTCGACGCGCATGCGTTCGACAGCGCGCTCACCGCGGACGTGCGGTGCCTTGCCAACCATGACGTGTCCAAGGTGCTGGGGCGCACAAAAGCCGGAACGCTGTCGCTTTCGATCGACAACTACGGCCTCAAGGGCATCGTGGAGATCAACGAACGGGATCAGGACGCCATGAACCTGTACGCGCGGGTGCAGCGAGGGGATATGTCGCAGTGCTCCGTCGGCTTCGATATCCTGCGCGAGGACTACCGGATCAATCCGGACGGATCGCAGCACTGGACGATCATGGAAGTTAGGCTCTACGAGGGCTCCATCGTGACGTTCCCCGCTTACGAAAAGACCGAGGCGGTTGCGCGGTCGCTTCGCATGGCGCAGTCGTTCGAATTCTGGAAGAAGAACATGAAAGAGAGGATGCATCAATGGCACTCAAACAGCTAATGCTGCGAAAGAGATTGGAAGCGGCCGAGACCGCGGCGGATAACCACCGCAGCCGTCGTTCCGCTCTGGACGAAAGGCAGACGGCACTCGTTACCCGCGAACAGGCGGCGGAGGCGGCGCTGAACGAGCTCAACGCGGAATCGACGCAGGAAGAGCGCGATACGGTCGAGCAGGAAGCCACCGCCATCGAGACGGAACAGGCGGCGCTGGAGCAAGAGCTCACCGCGCACGAAACCGAACAGACGCGTCTGGACGAGGTCGTTTCCGGCCTTGAATCCGAGGTGCAGCAGCTCGACGAGCGCAGCGCACCCCCGGCAGAGAACAAACCCGCGCTCCCGGACAATCGGAGCAGAAAGGAACCCGGCATGGTAACCAGGACCAAATTTTACGGCATGTCCCACGAGGAGCGTTCGGCATTCTTCGCCCGTGAGGAAGTGAAAACCTTCCTAACGCAGATCCGCTCCAGCTGCCAGACGCGCGCCGTCACCAATACATCGCTGACGATTCCCGATGTCATGCTGGAGGTGCTGCGCGACAATATGACGCAGTACTCCAAGCTCGTCAAGCACGTCAACCTCAAGCGCGTCAAGGGCAAAGCGCGCCAGAACATAATGGGCGCGATCCCGGAGGCGGTCTGGATTGAGGCGGTCGGCTCTCTCAACGAGCTGGATCTGACCCTGAACCAGATCGAGGTGGACGGCTACATGATCGGCGGCTGGATTCCGATCTCCAACGTGTATCTGGAGGACAGCGACCTGAATCTTGGCGCGGAGATCATGGACGCGCTCGGCAAGGCGATCGGCCTCGGCCTCGATCGCGCCATCCTCTTCGGCACCGGTGTGAAGATGCCGATCGGGATCGTGACGCGCCTGAACCAGACCGCACAGCCGTCCAGCTGGGAAACCAACGCGCGCGCATGGACCGACCTGCATGAGAGCAACATCATCAAGATCAACATCGCCGACAGCACCGGTGCAGCGTTCTTCATTGCGCTGGTCAAGGCGCTGGGCGCGGCAAACCCGCTCTACTCCGACGGCAAAGCCTTCTGGGTCATGAACCGCGCCACACACATGGATATCAAGGCCAAGGCGCTGGCGTTCATCCCGGCCGCGCTGCTCACCGCTGGCGACAATACGTTCCCGGTGATCGGCGGCACGGTCGAAGAGCTGGAACTGCTCGACGACAACGAGATCGTCGGCGGATTTGGTTCGCTCTACCTGCTCTCCGAGCGCGAAGGGCAGAAGATCGAATCGTCCGAGCACGTCAAGTTCCTCGAAAACCAGACGGTCTTCAAGGGATATGCGCGCTACGACGGCAAACCGGTCATTGGCGAGGCGTTCGTCATGGTGCGCTACGACAACACCGACGCGGTGGTCAGCGCGACCTTCCCGATCGACTACGCCAACGCCGCACTCGGTGTGCTCGGCGTCACGGCTGCGGCAGGCACTGCATCCGGCGACACCGTGCTCACGGTGACCGATGCCGAAGCAGAGAATACCACGCTCAAGTTCCGCATTGGCGACTTCAACCCGAGCACCGGCGACAAGGTGGTCGGCTACACGGCGCTGGTTTCCGGCACCACGCAGATCACCTGCGCGGCAGGCAAGTCCATCACGGTGGTCGAGCTCGACGCAGCAGGTCGCGTGATCAAGAGCGGCAAGGCCGTTTCCGTGCCGAAGGCGTAAGGAATGCTGAAAGGAGGAGGCGGGTATGGCATATAACGAAACCACGGCGCTCTCCCTACTCATGGGGCGCATGGACCGGGCAGGTGTAGCCACACCCGCTCCTCTGACGGAATACTGGACCGGTGCGCTTCGCGCGGCCGCGGCGGAACTGACAAACAAGGGCATCCATCTTCAAGATACGGTTGAGGACAGCATGCTTGTGGCAAACCTCGCCGCGGACAATCTCAACAGCCGCGACCGGACCACCGGCAGGCCGGAGTGGATCACGCTGGCGATCCGGGAGCGCTGGTTGCAGGAAAGGCCGGTGACGGCAGATGAGAGCTGACTGGATCACGCTGGTGAAAACAGCGCCGTCGGATGACACGTTCCAGCAGGTGACCCCTGTTTCAAGCGTTTCCTGCTGGGCGGAGAAGAAGAGCGTGGTGCGCAGTGAGTTTTACGCGGCGGACGCAAACGGGCGCGCGGTGAACGCCACCTTCGAGGTATCCCCCATCGACTATAACGGGCAGCAGCAACTGATCCACCACGCGCTGGACGGCGACGTGGAATACCGGATTATTCGCGATTTCAAAACCGGGCAGGACAAGATCGAACTGACTTGCAGCCGGATTACGGAGTAGAGACATGGCGACGGTGAAATTTGAGGGATTCGACGAATATGAACAGATGCTCTCCAAGCTCGGTGACAGCACGGACAGCGTGCTCAAGAGCATGGTCAGTGCCGGGCTGCGGATTCTTTACGCGAAGATCAAGAGCGCCAACGCTTCGTTTGCCAGGTACGTGAAGATGAAAGCCGCGCGTAAGAATCCATACGGCTGGTTTGCGCAGGTGCAGTTCAGGGGCAAAACGGAATCCGGAACATCAGCCGCATTGGCGGTCAATGTCTACGAGCATGGCAGAAGCGGCAAACACGCGCAGCCGCCGCGCCCGTGGCTGAACGCCGCTTGCTCAGCGGCGGACCCGGAGTGCATCGCCGAAATGCAGCGAATCTACGACGAGGAGGCGAAGAAGATTGCCGGTACTTGAAACGATCGACGCGGCACTCGCGCCGCTGAAGCTCAAACATGGCGTTGGCCTGTATATTGGCAGCCCCACCGTCGATCACTATGTCCTCGTGCCGGATTACGAGCGCGCCTTTGAAGCGGACAACGAGGATTACGTGCTCGACGAGCACGTCAACATCGAATTCCACCTCGGCGGCAACTATCGCACTCTGATCGCCTCTGCAAAGGCGCTCCTGAAAGCAGCCGACATCGTCGTGCTGGAGAGCCGGTATGTGGAATATGAAACAGACGCACAGAAACACCATACCACACTGGCCGTATTCGGCCGGGCATAGGAGGAAACATGGAAAACAAATACAGATATGGCGTAAGCCGTCTCGCCATAGCGCCCGTTACGGTCACGGACGGCGTGTATTCCTACGGCGCGCTCGTCAACTGGCCGGGCGCAACCGCGCTCACGCTGTCCCCGAAAGGCAACGTGGAGCCGTTTGAGGCGGATAACCGGGACTACGCCATGATCGACAAGAGCGAAGGCTACGACGGCGAGGTCGAAACCGCCTACGTTCCCGCGGCGATTGCGGCGCTGATTCTCGCTATGCAGGAGGACGGCAAAAAGGCGGCGGTGGAGTATTCCGGGCAGATCTACAAGCAGTTTGCGCTACTGGCGCAGTTTCAGGGCGACGCGCACAACCGCAGGATCGCGCTGTACGACTGCATCGTGACCGCGCGGCCGGAGATCGGAGCCAAGACCGCAAAGTCGAAAACGCCCGATACGACCAAGGTCAAGTTTGCCGCGCGCCCGCGCGAGAGCGACAACCTCGTGCAGATGTACACCAAGAGCGACACGGACCCGACGGTCTACAGTAGCTGGTTCACGGCTGTGCAGGAGCCGGTGGAGGGCGTGTAAGACGATATGGAAAAAATCATAAAAATCGCTGGTCAGGACGTCGGTTTCAAAGCACCGGCGTCTTTGCCTGTGCGGTACTACAACGCGACCGGACGTGACCTGTTTGTCGATCTGCAGACGCTGGCGGACGGAACCGAGCAGGTGGACGGTAAGCCCAAGCTTGGCAAGAAGAAACCAGAGCCTGTGTTCAAGCTCAACAAAAACTGGAACACCATGGTCTTTTACGGAATCGCGCATACCATGGCGCGCGCCTACGACAACGCGGTGACCCCGGACTTGGAGGATTGGATCGATTCGTTTGTCTCGTTCCCGATCTTCGAGATTTTCAGCGAGCTCAAACCGCTTCTGAATGCGAGCTTGCAAACGTCAAAAAAGTAGACGGCGACGGCGGACAGATCGATGTACCCTCGTATTTGCTGGTGGCAAAACGCATGGGGTTTACCGTCGCCGAACTGGACCAAATCACCATAGGACTGTTCCTGGATGCCTGTGTGGAATCGACCGGAAAGACCGTGAGAGACGCAACACAGGCGGATATCGACCGGATGTTCCCGTGGTAAAAAGGAGGTTGCCCTGTGGGTTATAACATCGGCCCGACCATCTCGGTCAAGGGCGACAAGGAATACAGCAGCGCACTAAAGGGCATCAAGGACAGCATGAAGCTGGTCGCCTCGGAAGCGGCGGTCATGACGGCGGAGTTTGGTAAAAATAGCACCTCTGTCGCCGCGCTCAAAGCAAAGAGCGACCTATTAAACAAGTCCATGACCGAGCAGCAGAAAGCGGTATCGGAGGCGGAAAAGGCGCTCCAGCGGATGGATGAAGCTGGCGTGAAGCCGACCGACGCAGCTTACGTGCAGATGAAAACCAACCTGAACCATGCCAAAGCCGCACTGGAAGAAACGAAGCATGAGATTCGCGAGAACGGCGAAGCGCTCGAAAACACTGGCAAGAAAACGAACGATTTCAGCGAAAAATGGAGCAGCTTTGCCAAGAGCACGGGAACGCTAGCGGTTGGCGCGCTCAAAGGCATCGGCATTGCGATCGGCGCGGTTGCCGTTGCGGCGGTTGCGGCGGGAAAAGCGATCTTTGACCTGACGAAGAATGCCGGAAAGTGGGCGGATGAACTCTTAACCACCTCCGCGCAGACGAATGTTTCCGCGCAAACGCTGCAGGAGTGGGCATATGCCGCCCGTTTTATCGACACCGAGGTCGAGGATATGACCAAGGGCATGTCCCGCGTAGTCGCGGCGATGAAGGAATCCGTGAAGGGCGGCAAGGATTACATCGAGGTCGCTCAAGGCATTCAGGTGTCCATGATCGGCGCAAACGGTCAGATGAAATCGACCGAGCAGGTGTTCTACGACACGATCGACGCTTTAGGCGGCATTGAGGACGCAACCCTGCGGGATATTGCCGCGCAGGACATCTTTGGCAAATCGTATCAGGACATGAAGCCGCTGATCGACGCGGGATCGGAGGCATTGCTCCGCTACGCAGCGGAAGCGCATGCGGCAGGGCTTATTCTTTCGGATGAAGCGGTTCGGGCGCTCGGCGGGTTTGACGACCAGATGCAGCAGGTCAACGCACGGCTCGAAACAGCCGGGCGCTTGTCTGCGCTGGTGTTCCTGCCTTCTGTCAGCGGTATGGTCGGCGGTATTACGGACATTCTGTCTACGATCACCACGGCGCTGTCCGACGGATTTCAGGAGTCCGATATCACGACGATTTCGGATGCGATCACCGAACAGCTCAAACGCGCGGTGGATGCGGTTGCGGATAACGCACCTGCCTTCGTGGGCGTGCTCTCCAGCGTGATTGCCTCGGTTGCAGGCATGGTCGTGGAGCTGTTGCCGGAGATTCTACCGACGCTGGTCACCGCGGCGATCGAGATCGTGACCGGCATCTTCATCGCGATTCAGCAGAACGCGGACGCAATCGCGCTGGCGGTCGTGCAGGTGGTTACCATGCTGGCGCAGTTTCTCATTCAAAGCCTGCCGCTGATTATACAGACAGGGCTGGATATCGTGATTGCGCTGGCGCAGGGAATTGCACAGAGCCTGCCGGAGCTGATTCCGTCGATCGTGGGCATGATTTTGGAGATCGTGAACATTCTAACCAACCCCGACACGATTATCGAACTAAACAAAGCCTCGCTACAGATCATCCTCGCCATTGCGGAAGGACTGATTCTGGCGCTGCCGGAGCTGCTGGTGAAATTGCCCGGCATCGTGTTGAACATCGCGGTCGGACTCATGGACGCTTCTCCCCAGCTCTGGGAGAGCGGTAAAGAGATGATTGTGCAGATGTACGAGGGTATCGTGGCGAAGTTCTCCGATGTGTTCCTCTCGATTGGACAGCTGGTGAGCGATAACATCACGCAGCCGGTGAAGGATAAGCTATCCGAGTTCTTCAATGTGGGTAAAGACCTGATCGTCGGCATCTGGAACGGCATCAACGACAAGATTGCATGGCTGAAATCCAAGGTGAAAGGCTTAATCGACATTATCAAGGGCTGGTTCACCGGATCGGACGGATTCGACGAACATTCTCCCTCGAAATGGGGCATCCAGACCGGATACTATCTGCTGCAGGGCATTGGAATCGGCGCGGAGAACGGTCTTGGCTTTGCGCTTGCTTCCGCTTCCAACGCGATCAACAAGGTCAAGGCGACCCTGTCCGGAACCAGCATTGACTTGGATGTGAACGGCAATGCAACCGGTTCGTCCGGCAGCGGCGCGCCGCAGTATGTGTTCCACATCTACGCCAGGGACAAGGAAACAGCCGTCGAAGCGGCGGATGCGACCTACGCGGCCTTTGCGCGCGGCAGATGGGCGGTGTCCACATGAGAGATATCTTTACCTACGTCAACGACAACGGCGACTCCCTCGCGCTGAGCGCAACAAACGGATACCGGATCACGTCGATCACCGGCACGAGCGGGATCTCCGTGAACGCGAATCAAGCGCAAGGGATCGGGCAGATTGGAACCACGGTGCAGTCGCGCGTAGTGCAGTCGGTACCCATGACGATCACCGGCTATCTCTTCGGCACCAGAGCACAGATTGAAGCGCGCGCGGAGCGCTTGTTTCAGGTCGTGCTGCCGGATATCGGGGCGCGGCTCTATCACAACGGGACATACTACCGGATCGTCACGCCGACCTCTACACCGGTGATCGACAATACGCTGCGGTTTCCGGGCTTCCAGTTTGCGCTTTTGGCCCCGTATCCCTACTGGATGCTGGATCAGGCGACAAAGACGATCCTCACCGGCGTGATCCCGCGCTTCCGGTTTCCATGGAACATTTCACAGCCCTACCGCTTCGGTGAAACGATCGAAACGGCGTTTATCAACATCCGAAACAGCGGACAGGTGGCCTGCCCGTTCACCGCGACGTTCAATGCGAAAGGGCCTGTCGTCAATCCGCGGCTCGTCAACGCGATCAGCGGCGAATTCATGCAGCTTAACCGCACCATGGCGGCGGGAGAGCGGGTCACCATAGAGATCACGCATGATCTGACCTACGTCACCTCCACGATCGACGGCGATATCCGCGGCGATCTGGAGATCACCAGTACGTTAGAGCGTATGGCGGTCGGCGACAACCTGATCAAGACCGAGGCGGACGAGGACGCATCCAATGTGGTGGTGAGTATCGACGTTGCAATCGAAAAGGTGGCGATTCTAACATGCTAGTTGCCTTCAACCCGGAACTGACCGGGTATCACGAAATCCGCGCCAACTCCTACCAGACGGAGGAATGGTACAACGACATCGGCAAATTCACCCTCGTTGTGCCGCCGACGAAATACAACATCACCCACCTCGTCAAAGGCGCGATCTTGTTTCGCACCAAGATCAATCAGGCGATGGTGGTCACGCGCGTTTCGCCGGACACGTCGCAAGACCGGATCACGGTCAACGGCTATACGACAAACTGGCTCTTGAATAAGCGGGCCATTGCGACGCCCGCGGTAATCTTGGCGGTGGAGAGCGGCGTATATGCGGCGATTGCCGCCAACCTGCGTGGTCTTCCGCATGTAGAAACGGCCCCTTTGCAAGCGCTGCCCGAAGCTTACAGCGCGATCCTTTCGGGGGGACAGCTGCTCGATGCGTTCATTCCGATTCTCGACGCGGTGGAACTGGGACAACGAATGTCGTTCGATACCAAGAACCGGAAACATATCTTTGAAGTCTACAAGGGCAGCGATCTCACGACCGGCTCAAAAGCGGTGATCTTCTCCGACGAGCAGGGAACCGCGCGCGACTTGAAGATTGAGGACGATGAAAGTCTGTTCAAGAATGTGATCTATGTCCTCGGCACGCTCGCGGATGGCTCAACAATCGTCCGGACGGTAGGAACGGCGACCGGTGCCGATCGGTACGAATACTGGCACGATTCAAAGCTCAAGCAGGCGAACGACGAGCCACAGGCCGACTTCGAAGCGCGTCTCGATGCCTCCGGCGCGGCCGAGGCGGCAAAGCGAGTGCGGAGCATTGGATTCTCCGTGCGTGTCGATCCGGGCGAGTATGGCATCAAGTACAAGATGGGTGATCGCGTGCGCTGCGTGTCCAACCGGTTTGGGATGCAGTTTACGGCGATCATTAACGGCGTGAAACGCACGATACAGGCGCAGAACGAGACGGTGTCGATCGTGCTGGGTGAGCCGGAGATTACGGTGATTGGAGAGATGAAACTGGCATGGCAGAGATAAAGAGTTATCCGAACAACGTCAACGTGGAGATCGGCGCGGAACACGTCATGCGCTGGCACCACGGGCGCACCAGCGGCGTGTTCGGCGCGCCCGGTGAGCTTGCTGTTGCGGCGCTGACGTCGCCCGGCATGGCGGTAACGGTATCCGACGGAGACGGATGGCTGACCGATCAGAACGGGAACGGCATCCATTTCTGGAACGACGTCTTTGCCTCGACGGCGGCGCTGTTGCAGCTCGCAATAGACACGGCTGACGGCGTATTAAACCGTATCGACCGCGTGATCGTCGAGTGGTCCACGCCAAACTATACGCAGCTGCCGGAGATCAGGATTCTCAAAGGCACAAGCGCGGTTTCTCCGATTGCCCCGGCGCTCACGAACAACGCTTCTCTGCGGCAGATTTCGCTCGCACGAATCGGGGTTGCGGCGGGTACGTTGGCGATCACGGCGGGCATGATCACGGACGAGCGATTTGACGCTACGGTGTGCGGGATAGTGACGGAAAACGTTACCGTCGATACCTCCGTTGCGGTAGCGCAGCTGAACGCGGCGATCACGCAGGCGCAATCACTGATCCAGGCGCTGACCGGGCAGGCGGTGCCGAATCATGCCGGAACGCACGCGGAGGATGGAGATGATCCCATCCCGCCGGAGAGTATTGGAGCGGCAACAAAATCGACTCTTGTCATTGCATCGCTGCTCGCGTCGAATTGGACTGATCACACATATGTGCTGAACGTCTCGGACGTGACGACGGTCTCGGCGTGGGAACTGTTTCCGGGACTTCCTATTACCACAGATGAGCTGGATGCGTATCAGGCTGCGAATCTGCAGGATGGCGGACAGGCGGCAGGAAGCATCACCATTGAGGCGTTCGGGGATGTGCCGGAGATCGATATTCCGGTTCGCGTCATTGTGAGAGGAGATTTGTACGAATGAAACGGCTGCTCAAGATTTGGTATTGGTGCCAGCAGAAGGTACGCGCTGTTCTCCCCGCCATCTCCGGATTCTTGCCGCGCGTAGTGCCGGGCAGGAAACAAAGCACGCGATTTCTGAAAAGGGTATTCTTCCTGCTTGCTGCGGCGTTTCTCATGTGTCCCGGTATTGTCCACGGCGGCGCAGGTGCAAAAAATACGCTGCCCTCGTTTACCTACACGGGCAGCTACATTCTGCTGGACGATAACAATGGCGATTGGCGTATCAAGTTCCTGACGAGCGGTACGCTGCGGTTTCAGAAGCTGAATGGAAACATTCAGGTTTTCCTCGTTGGAGGCGGCGGCTCCGGTGCGTCTACCGCAGGCGGTGGCGGTGCCGGTGGCTTTGCGATAACGCAGCTGATCTCCGCAGAAGTCAATGTCGATTACCCGATTGTGATTGGTGCCGGAGGAGCCGGGAAAGCAACCGGCACTTCTGCAAACGGCAATGCAGGTGGAAACACCAGCGCGTTCGGCGTTACGGCAAATGGAGGAGCAGGCGGACTGACCTACTCGGCAGGTTCGAGCGGCGGTTCGGGTGGTTCCGGTGGTGGCAAGGGAACGACGGGTACCGGCTACGCAGGCGGTTCGGACGGCTCCAATGGCTCCGGCAACGCGGCGGGAACCGGCACAGGACAGGGAACCTCCACGAGGGAGTTCGGCGTTCCGGAGGGCGATCTATACGCGGGTGCCGGTGGCGGCGGTGGCAGCGCAGGAAACGGTGGAGCCGGAGGCGCAGGAGGTGGAACCAACGGCGGCGGAGCGGCAGCGAGTAATTCTTGTGCCGCAAATACCGGTGCAGGTTCCGGCGGCGGCGGCGCAGGTGCCGCGGCATATGGCAGCGGTAATGGCGGTTCCGGCATTTGCGTTGTGCGCAACGTGAGAGCGGCATAGGGAGAACAGATGAATTATGCAATTGTGGAAGACGGAACGGTCGTGAACATGATCGTGGGACCACTGCCGGAAGGCATGGATGGAATTCCCGTTGAAGACCGTCCGGTCGCGATCGGGGATCATTATTCCAACGGTGTGTTCACACAGAACGGCGAAATCGTCATGACTGACGCGGAGCGTATAGTGGCGCTGCAGGCGCACATTGCCGAGCTGGAAGCGCAAACCTAACAAAGTGAAAGCGACAGGAGCCGAAAGGCTCTTTTTGATTGGGAGGACATACACATGAATTGGGAAGCGGTACTCGGTATCTTCGGCGTGATTGCGTCGATCGCGTTTGCCTATCTGGCGTTTTCGCGCAACAAGAAGGCCGACGACAGCTCGGAAGGCAAGCGGGATGGGATCATCCTCACGGAGATTGGATATATCAAGGGCGGCATCGACGACATCAAGATGGAGCAGCGCGAACAACGCAAGGTGAACACCGAGGTCTACAGCCGTTTGTCCGCGGTGGAATCCTCCTCCAATTCGGCACACAAGCGAATCGACCGGCTTGATCGGTTGTTGACGGACAAAGAGGGTGAATGAGATGGGGATTCAAATTGGTCACGCGGTCATGGACGAGCTGGGCAAGACCATAGGGTTAACGACGGGCGACCAGACAGGAAAAGAGATCGCGTTGGCAACATGGTATGCCAAGAACAAGGCCGGGCGCGTCTGGAAATATTACCTCGAATGCACCGACGCCGACATGGCGGAGCGCGCCGCGCGGTATATGGAGCAGATCTGCGCAGACGATTCCTTCGGCTACTCGCAGGGCAAAACGCAACGCTGGGAAGGTTTCCATTCAATCAAGGCTAACGGCGGCGTAGTGTCCGGCGCGCGCGGCGATTTTGACTGTTCCAGCCTCATACTCAGTTGCTATATTCTCGCAGGTCTGAACATGGCACCTATCGGCTACACGGGCGATATGCGCACCCGCCTCATGGCGACCGGCAAGTTCAAGTCCTACAGTGGCAGCGCGCATCTCAGCATCGACAAGCTGGCGAAGCGCGGCGGTATCTATCTGCGCGATGGACACACGCTCATGGCGCTGGAGGACGGCAACGGGGCGGCGGATTCCGGTGAAACCGACAATCTAAGGGTAATCGGAAAGATCGTTGTGGACGAGATCAACAAATGGTGCAATGTGCGCAGCGGACCCGGGATGGATTACACGATTATTGGGAAGGCACGAAAGAACGATGTCTTTAACATCTACGGTGTGGTTGAGGACTGGTATCAGATCGATTATAACGGATCGGTCGGCTACCTCTTCGGCGACCTTGTGTCGGAAGTGCTGCACGGCAATGTGTGAGGCGGGAGCATGGCGAAGATACCGACGCTGACGAAGTTCATCTGCCTGTCCATGGTGGCGATCACGGCGTATACTGCGGTGCTGTTTTGGCTGCGGGTGAAGTATGACTTCTGGATCGACACGGAGTATTCCCGCCTCTGGTACGGCTTCTGGGGATCGGAAATCTTTATCTGCTCCGGCCTTAAAACAGGCAAGCTGCTCCTCGGCAGAGTGAACCCGTTCACCGGACAGGGCAGCACAACAGGAATCAACAGCGATGATGCTGTGGGATAAATGAAAGGAGAATGAAATGGATTTGGCAAATTTGATTATCTTAGCGCTCTTTGTGGAGGCGATCGTACAGACGCTGAAACCCCTCTGGGACAAGACCGCGGGCAAGATCACCGTTGCGGAGATCGTGAGTATGGGGATTGGCGTTGTGATCGCCGTGGTAGCGAAGATCAACTTCCTTGCGGGGATGGTGGAGATCACGGAACCTGTTCTGCTGTATGTACTCTATGCGCTCACCGGTGTTGCGTTGGGTAGAGGACCGAGTTTTGTGCATGATTTGTGGGGAAAGATGAGGGAGAGTTTAACATACAAATAGCGCTTAAGAATCGTGTAATCTACATCAGAACTAGATAGAAATCTGGAGAAGCAAAGAATTCGTATTTCTTTTATAGATTATACAGTGAATCTACACAAAGCCTATATCTCGATTGTATTTTGAATATTGTTCCAATTCTGAATAATCAACGATGACCAAGTCTCAATATTTAAAGCGGTCCTTAATTTTTCCAGCGACACCCAATCGCCTGTCATTTTTTCGTGTTCTCTTACGATAACGCGTGGAAAATCAACGTTTAATACAAACAAAAGACCAAGATGAAAACAGCTTACTTCACTGCTTTCTTCATAAATAACACCAATATACTTCAGGCTATAATCTGTAAAAATATCGACTTCTTCAAACAACTCCCTATATAGACCTGCTAGAACGGGTTCTGGATGCTCCTCTTCGATAGGGTTGATATGGCCACCAACACCAATGGATAGTTTCCCATGAAGTCTAGTTTCTGTTTGAGCTTTTAATCTAGTTAGGCAAAAAAAATAATCCTGGTAGCTTAAAACCGCATAAGGTATTATTTGCTTATAATTACTTTGTTGTTCGGCAACGCTTCGGGGTATATATTCGTGTGTATCTAAAATTCTATCTAGAAGTTTCTTGTTTTTGTCAATGTACACACTATTTGTTTCTAGTCCATCATCAACTAGACTCATAAAGGTTTGCATATTGATTACCATGACTTCTTCCATCTACTTCACACTTCTTCTGTAAAATTTTTATCGATATATTCTTTTAAATTAAAATAACCTTTTAACATTTCTTCGTACTCACTATCCGAACCCCACCAGTGTTGGTGCTGCCGATATATCCTGAAATCTCCCCATTGATATGAATTTTTATGCAATAATGTATGGTAATCTCTAGATGTTGGCAATGGAGTATAATCAAATAAATTTACTCTATTAATATATCTCCGATTTCGTTGAAGAAACGCAATCGTTTCATTAGAACTCTCCATATTATCACCAGGATAACCATATAAGAGGAAGCATTTATTATATATTCCAACTTCTGCCGAGCACTTTAATGCAGTTTCCACTTGACGCAAGGTGATTTTTTTATTCATGCGATTCAGAATTCTCTGACTTCCGCTCTCAACCCCATATTTAATTTCAACACAGCCTGAAGAATACATAGCTTGTCCTACAGTCTCATTCATATAATCAACGCGTGCATTCGCTGTCCACAGGAAATTATGGTTCTTCATTATATTACATAAATCGAGTATATGATCTTCACAAAACAACAAATTTTCATCCAAGAAAACTATACCCTTTGCCTCGGGATATTGTTGTTCGATATGGATTATCTCGTTTTCAATATTTTGTGCAGAACGATGATAAAATGATTTATAAAGGTTCCCGCAAAAATTACAATTGTATACACACCCCCGAGATGTAATCATGGAAACGCTTTTTATATCCTTGCCCCATATTCGTTTATCAAGCAGTATATCTTGCTCTGGAAGTAAATGTCGGGCGGGAAATGGAAGATCGTCTAAGCATTTTTCCCGACTAGCTAATCCAGTATATTTGTATTCTCTATTTTTTATGTATGCGATACCGGGAATATTTTCATATCCAATGTTGCTAATTAAATAGTTATCTAAGAAGTCTGGAAGAGTATGTTCGCTCTCACCAATAAACGCAAAATCAAGCCTGAATTGATCTATACTCTCTCTTGGAGAAGCAGAAACATGCTGCCCTCCTCCTATGATTAGCCTTGCTTTGGGTAACTTTTCTATAATATCAACGAAGTATGGTACGACATAACTAGCGTTTATGCTTAATCCTATTACAGTATTGCTAATCTTTTTCAAGTGATCTGGACTCATCATCTGAATATCATATAATGCAACCGAATAGCCTCGAGCTTCAAGAGAACTTGCGAGGTAAAGTAATCCGATCGGGGGGAACTCTTTTCTCGAATTACCAAAATGCGCTGCATCAGTTCCATTATAATATAAAAGAGAGACCTCTTTACTGGCCATCTACGGATCCTCCTGGAGTAAGCCCTTGATCGACGGAATCCGACGCATTGGGATCAATTTGAGTTTCAATTGTGTTATTCTCATAATACTTAACCTGTTTTTCAAGAGAATCTATCCTTGCTGTAAGCTCTTCTATTTTTTGAACATTCTCTTGACACTCGTATTCAATATCCTGGTAATTTGTGATTCCCAAAATTGATGGTATCGCTATTACTAGCGTGACTGCAGTTATAACCGCTGAGATTGAAGCAAGCACGATACCACCGATCCTTAATGACCTTTCTGAATTCCTAACCGCTTTTCTTGTCCTTTTTTGAAGCATTCCTAATGAACTTTTTACTCTATTTTGCACAAAGGTTTTAAAGTTTGTTTCCTGCATGGAACCTTCGTAAAGCGAGCATTCTAGTCCCGAAAACTTAATCTCTTCGAACTCGATAGTTGCTATAGCTTCCTTGTAAAATATATGGACATTTTGATTCGATAAATTATAAATAAGTCCGAATATATAATTTTTATAACCTGGGTCAATATGAGTTGCATTTGGCATAAGTAGACCTTTTGAAATGTATTTCATTCGAAGGCCCATATGTGCAACGATATTACCTGGCAAGTTGAATTTCTCGAGTGATTGAAATAGCAGAACTTCATTTGGAGGAAGAATTATAGAATCGCTGTCTTTTGCCAGTTCTATAATATTATCCGGATCGCTACTAACATAGCATAGTTCTCCCAATCGAAGATCGATTTTTGCAGGATTATTCCAAGTGTCATCATTAGGCTTTGGGACAACTGCTCCCTTTTCAATAATAGCCTTGATTTCTGATTTACAAAGCATTCCAAACGCCCTCCTTGAATATGAAAGTTGTTAGTTCGTTTCTAGCACTAAAGACGCAAATTCTACTAATTCCAACATATTCAATAATGTTTAAACATAATGCGCATGGAAACGCTCCTGAGTATATCTGCCTGTTTTCTGAACAAATTCCTAATAAATGTAACGTGGCTCCTGGAAGTAGATTTCTTTCAGCTTGGAGAATGGCACACACTTCTGCGTGAACCACTCTGCAATGTTCGAAACATTCGGCATTATTGTCAACTTCTTTTTGCGCTAACTCGCGGGTGCAAAAGCCCAGTTCTTCACAAGGCATCCCGTTTGGAACCGTTGCGTGTCCGAGACCGACTACTTCTCCATTTTTTTCAACGAGAGCTGCATATTTTCGGAGCATACATCCGCTCTTCATGGCTTCTGTGTGTAATAATTCAAAATAACTCAAGCTTCTCCCCACCTGTTTTTCCTATGATACAAAGCTTCACTTTGTTCTTATATTTCACATGCTTTACAAGCCTTGAACATAGCTGATCCCATTGATGAATAATATTGGGCAAATGCTCAACTTCAATTCGATGCAGATTCAATGTTAATATTAACAAATCCTCTTTTCTCTGAACCGAAATGTAATAGCTGGTCAATTCTTTATTATCATTAACATTTTTTGTACATGGCCCGATACTTTGTGGCATATTATCAATATTATTGAATATTGTTGAAAACTCATGAAAAATAGAAATACTTTTGCCACTACAAAAAACTATATCTTGATTTATTTTTATCCCGTTGTCGATTATCGGCATGTAAAATTGTTTATTTGGTTCCACATGAGTGTCTCTGCTTGCCGTCTTTTGAATTTCTATATAAAAAGTTTCACCCTGCGAAATATTCGCTTTTTCATCTTTAATTCTTTCTATCGCTTCGCATTCTGAAGAAGCTTTTATAAACATAAACGCCTCCTAATTTAATAGTATATTATAACACAAAGATCGATATTACTGCAAATTTTCCGCTTTTTAAATCGTCATTACTTAGCCACACCAGTAACTTACAGGAGAAAGAAAAAAAGATTGTGTTTTTCTAGATACTATTATATATTTAATCAAACACTTCGGGGCTGTATATGAGAAAGTTGGTCAATTTTTCAAAAAACGATCAAAAAACATTTCTAGCTCATCACATTATGAATGCTGACGAAATCAGTTATTCTGATGTGAATTTAGTCATTGGCGAAAATGGCGCAGGGAAAACTAGGTTCCTTAAAGCCATTGAAGATTTAAAAACGCAACGGAGTAAAGATGATCCTGTCACAGTAACTCTTTATTTTCCAGAGATATCACCACACATTTTTGAACACACAATCGTGGATAATGATGTAGACTTAGAACAAGAAAAAAATCCTTATGTCTTTGATTTGCTGCACGGAAATATCGATATAAACTACTGTGATTTTTTAAAGGTCGTTGAGCAGGCTGAAGATCGCTGTAATTTCATAAAAGGCTTCTTTGGGTTGGCAAAAATTAAAGCTCCCGCGGAAAGAAAGAAAGCATATGCAGCACTTGATAAATTTAATAAAATATTTCAAGAGCTAGTGAATCGAAGATTCGAAGAAGACAAAAACGAAATCATTGTAAATAAATATTTTAATAATGAAGTAGTGCATACTTGCACTTTGGAAGATGCGTTTATGGCGACAGAGATTTCACCTGGGGAATTGATGTTGTTCTATTTTACGCTCTTTTTATTTTTTATTGAAACTACTTCTAATAAAAAGCTGGTTGTAATTATCGATGAGCCCGAACAACATCTCCATCCTCAAAAGCAAATTTTTCTCATGAATCTGCTGTTAGAATCCGAGAGTATTAGTGAAGTTTGGGTAGCTACACACTCTTTATTCCTTGTACCTTTATTTGATTTCGAAAGCATTGTTTTAGTTGAAAATAGCCGTGTTTTACGACGTAACAGTAGTATTTATAAAAACGCTTTTAATTGTTTAGTTGGTCTTGAAAATATCGATGTATTTGAGTTTCTAAAATCAATAGAAAGCTGGCAGTTCTATAAGTTTATATTAGAGTGTTTTTACTCGCCAGATGTTATTGAACACACGAATTCCAATAACGAACAGTTTGTCAGAACAATAACAAAACTAAGAGACATACAAAAAGATAGACCTTTAGAAGTGCTCGACTTTGGAGCCGGAAAATGCCGGATATGGGATTCATTCAAAAGCGAATACGAAAACTCAAATGGCAACTTGCAGTTAAACTATTTTGCTTATGAACCCAAACCTGACCGCAAATACCAGTATGATTCAAAAATTATGTTGGTCACTGAAGAATCGAAACTTACTAAATATTATGGAAAATTTGACGTTGTAATCCTCATGAATGTGTTACATGAAATCCCTTTAGAAGATTGGGAAAATACATTCAAATTAATACGCAACTTACTAAATGTAAATGGTGTTCTGATTTTTCTCGAAGTGAAGAATTTGTCAAGAGGGGAGCAACCATACGGCAATAATGGTTTTTTAGTATTAGGAGATAAACAAGTAGAAATCCTCTTCGATGAAGTTGGAATCGGAAGTTTTGATGATGAGGAGAAGAGTAACCTATGGACTATTGATAAAGATTCGCTAACTCGAATAAGCAATAAGAGAATCGTGTCATGTATCGAATCACTAAAGCTATCAGCAGAAAAAACTCTTAAAATCGAGTTTGATAACAGAATTAACGCGGCACATTCCAAGAGCAAATTCAGTCCTGATATTACTGCGAGGAAGTATGCATATCTATCTCAGCTATACCTTAATTGCAAATTTGCTCTTGAGATGTTCACCAGCGATAGCCCTTCCGAAGATCTACTAAGCGAATCTAGCAGTTTTGTAAACGTTCTGCCACCCCCAATTTAATTATACGGTATGAGGTGAATTAGATGCTTAACAGTATTTCAAACAAAAATCTTGCTTTCTCAGAAATTGTTATCGCTTTAGCTTGTGCCGTAGGGACTGACAATTCGATTATCATCGATGAGTTGTCAAATCAATTAAAAGAATTCAATTACGAGACTTGTGTAATTAAGATTTCAAAGGATTTATTAGAACCTACTCTTACTGAACCACTCAGTGCTGATAAATACCTTAGTACTCGGCAGCTCATGAATGCAGGGAATGAGTTGCGTAGAAAATACAGCACCGCGATTTTGGCACAAGGTGTGGCCGAACAGGTTATTAGTAACCGTTGCAAAATGGATGCTAGTAAAGGCGTAGCATATATTATTGACTCCCTAAAGCACGAAGATGAGGTTAATAAGCTTAAAGAAATCTACACTTCAACCTTTTACTTGTTTGCTATCAATGAATCGGACGATGATCGAAAGGATTATTTGGAGAAAGTCAAAATCATAAATTGTGAAGAGACTGAGAGACTGATTGAACGTGATGCAGAAGAAAGCTTAGATTATGGGCAACATACAAAGAGGGTTTTTCAGCTCGCAGATTTTCATCTATCGTTTAAAGGATGGAAAGATAAAAAAAAGAAATATAAAAATATAACTCGGGAAATTTTAAAAAAAGATAAGCAACCGATAATTAGTAAGCAACTAACCCGTATCCTTGACTTGCTTTTTGGCAACCCCTATATCACCCCAACTTTTGATGAGTATGCAATGTTTATGGCTTATTCTTCGTCATTACGGTCTGCTGATTTATCTCGCCAAGTTGGCGCCGTGATTGCAAATGGTTGTGATATCATATCGACAGGAGCAAATGATGTACCAGCCCCAGGAGGCGGCCAATATTGGCCAGGAACAGATCTTGTCGAATATTGTGATAATCGTAAAGGATATGACAAACCTGATAGCCGTGATTATACGTTAGGATTTGACCCAAACAAACACGAAATCGATACTATCATTAATGAAATCGTTAATAGTTTCGACTATGGCAGTTTTGATTCTAATGTTTACAAAGGAATGACTTTGGAGGAATATAAGAATATTTTAAAACAGCAACTATTGCAATCACCACTAAAAGATTTAACTGAGTTCAGTCGAGCTGTTCATGCTGAGATGGCTGCCATGTTGACTTGTGGTCGCATAGGTGTGTCATTGAAAGATTCAACACTTTATTGCACAACATTTCCATGCCATAACTGTGCACGTCACGCAATTTTTGCTGGCATAAAACGGTTGGTATTTATCGAACCTTACCTTAAAAGCAAAGCTGCCAATTTACATAAAGACGCAGTTTCAATTGGCGAAGATGAGGATGAAGAACATGATTTAAAGGTAGTATTTGAGCAATTCGCAGGAGTAGGTCCTAGAAGATTTTACGATTTGTTTTCAATGAAACTTAGTACCGGTCGTGATATAATTAGAAAAAGCAATGATTATATTATACCTTTTGTTAGGAGCAAAGCTCGACTACGGTGTGAAGTTGCCACATTCTTGTATCTCAAACAAGAGAGCGTGGATGCTGCTTTTTTTATGAGTAATGTTAAGGAAATCAACCATACCGCTTAATATATTAAATATAAGAAATGTGGAGATGAAGAATATGCAAGAGGCAAGAATATCACAATCATCGAAGGATCGCTACAGAGAACTCATTATGGGATTAGCGGAGTTATCAGAATGGGAATTGCATACTTTTTGTTTAAACAGCTCTAATTTATCCGTTATTCAAGCCGTTTTAGATTTCAAGCAAAGATCAAATAACAATTTAACAGATTCAGGTATTAACTTAGCATTAGAAGAACGGCAAGTAATCTAGTTCTGCTATTTCAATTCGTGATTTATAACTGTCGATCTGACCTTTCAATAATGCTTCTTCTCAAGTGATCAGAAAATCCTTCTGAAGAAAAGCATTTCTATATTGTTGTATTCATTAATATATTTCAATCATATCCGTCCATACAATAGAGTATATCTTTTCGTGCGGGGATTAATATTTTCGTTTCCCCCTTATTTTTCTTTCCCAATATATAATTAGGTCTTTAGGATCATTCAAAATTTTTCTTGCCAATTTCTTGCCACTTCGCAGAAATCCACCTGCCAAGTAAACCCTATCTACCCCGAGAATCCCGCATAATTAGTGCGTTTTCCGCGGTTCTCCGAGCATTGTTTTCGGCAAACCGTGTATGGTTCATACCCGGAGTGTCATCTGTTCGAATCAGATCGCCGCTACCAAAAAAGAACGGTAATTTTGATAGAAAGTTATCGTTCTTTTTCTTTGCCAAAAAATCCTATAAATCGGGCGCTTTTTTGCTGTTTGCGGTATAAAGCTTACCGTAACGGAGATTCTTCGGGGCTGTAGGTTATAATTTCGAGTGCTTTTTGTGATGCCTACTCAAAGCTATCGTTGAAGTAATGGGCAATCGTTGGATTTATAGGGTATCGTTGAAGAGTAGTCTGGAACCCCTTATCGGAACAACACCCAGCCTAATCATGAGTTCATTGCACTCAGGAATCGTGTGGTTGTAGTAACCGACCCGTGAAAAGCGGTAAGCCACGTGCTTCTCGTTTACAATAAAGGAGAACCTGGACTTACCGACGAGGTCGTAGCTCGTCGTCGTCGGAAGTATCAGACCGATGCAAAACGCTATGAATGTTTCAAGTGTTGTTTGCATTCCTTATCATAGCTAAAGCATCTGGATGGTGATCGAATTCGCACCGCAGCGCTCGGTCTGAGCCTTGGCGGTTATAGCTTGTCATTCCATCAAGACTTCCAGCATACGCATTCGTCACTGACACTCCGAAGCTGTCGTATGCCTCGGCAAACTTCGCACTCCCACCGGCGTCGTTGGACATGGATTTCACGTTCTTCGCCATAGAGCCGGTGAGGGTTTCCAAAGACACATCCACGAGATCGGCGGCATACGAATACGCTTGCAACCGTTCCACGCTCATGCCGGTGATGGAACTCTGCGTCAGCATTTCATCCGCATATGCCGCAGTGTTGAACGTCATATCGACGAGCGCTTTGCCCGCCACAATCGTAGCCGTACCGATCGCCGCCATGGCCGCGCCGAGCGCGACACCGATGCCCTTTACAACCAAACCCAGCTTGTCGAACCGCCCACCAGCGTCATCAGCTTGAACGGCAGACTCTTTGATCTCCGAGAGGGCTTTCTTGAACTCTTTTTCGCCCTCGATCCCAATCTTTAGTCCGAAGTCGGATGCCAATGAATCACCCCCTTAGGAAAATGGGCATAATAAAACGACCCGTAGGTCGTTAGAAATCGATTCGCCTTTTTGAGTTATCTCGGTTCTACACACATTTGGATAAACAATTCCATCAATGGACTCACCCATTTGTTCTTGTGGTACGCGCATACAGCCGTTATCTGCGAATTTTTCATATCTGTGGAGATCTCTACCAGTCCCCCGCGCGATAATTCTTCCTGCACCGTAAATCTGGGCAGAGACGATATCCCAACATCGTTTTTTACCAGATTGATGATCGTTGGTATGCTCCAAAGCTCGATGGTGTGATCTAGCGTAATGCTCTTTTCGTTGAGGTATTGCTCAAACTTCTGCCGGAAAATACAGTCCTGCTCATTGATCAAATACGTTGCAGAAAGCTTCTGATCAGGGGTGATCAGATCTGGAAAGCGTCTTTGCGTGCCCGGCGACGCGACCACCACGATTTCGCTGCTTTCCATTTCCTGTACGATCAGGTTCGAACCATATCCGCCGACGTCGTTGTAAAAGATGCCGACATCCAGTGAACCGCTCATGAGCGCATCCCGGATATCATAGCAGTTCATCGATTTGAGGAATAATCGCGCGTTTGGTGCTGCCTGATGAAATCTCTTTAGTCTATCCGGTAGCGAAAAGCAGAGCTGCGTTTCCGCAACGCCCACCGTCAAATCCCCCTCGCAGGAAGATAGATCCTTTTCAAAATACTTCATCTTCCGAACAGAGTTCAGCACCTCTGTGATATAGGGCATGATTTGCTCTCCGGCTTTCGTCAACACCATGCGCCGGCCGATCTTTTCAAATAATTGCACGGAGAATTCCTGTTCGAGCTGTCCGATCTGGAACGTAATGGTAGATTGCGTATACCCGAGTTTCTCAGCGGCTTTCACAAAACTGCCTTCTTCGATGATCGTCATGAACGTATTCAGGTATTTTAGTTCCATCCCAGCATTTCTCCTATTAATTCATTTCTGTTGAACTATTCATTCTATTATTTCAACTTGTTTGAATCTTTTGCTGCTGGTATGATAGCATGCATAAACAATCTTGGCAATCACACTTTTGCGATTGTTCGTGATAAACAGGAGGCTTCATGAATTTTCCCGCGTTTTTATCGTATACCATTCTCACAGCGTATACGCCAGGGCCAAACAATCTACTCTCCATGACAAACGCAAGCCGCGATGGGTTCAAGCGATCCATCCCATTTTTCTTTGGTATCTTTACCGGCTTTGTCGTCGTTATGAGCGCCTGCGCCATCTTTTCGTCTCTGTTGTTTGATCTGATTCCCGCAATTAAGCCCTATATGGTCATTCTTGGCGCGGGTTACATCCTATATTTGGCATGGACGGTTCTACGCGACCGCCCGCATGAAGGCAAAGCAGGCATCACGCAAGGCAACTCGTTTCTCTCCGGGATGCTGTTGCAGTTTGTGAACGTGAAGATCATCCTCTATGGGATAACGGCGATGTCCTCCTATATACTCCCTTACTACCATAGTATGACCGATATCCTTTTATATGCGCTACTATTGACCGTTATCGGCACTTCGGGGTGCCTCTGCTGGGCGATATTCGGGGCGGTTTTCGAAAAACTATTTCAGCGGTATCGTAAACCCGTCAATATCATCATGGCGTTGTTGCTTGTGTATTGCGCCGTATCCTTGTTTTTCTAACATGCCATTCCTGGCAAGCCCGATATGCAGTTCATTTATGCACTAAATGCCTGCTTTTTAATAAGCTCAAGGGTAACTTTATATTTTCCTACAACCATGAGTGGATTCAGCTCAAAACAAAACTAACGCCACTTGAAAAACGACGTCAGTTCATCTAATTCTTAGTATTCCTTCGATAGGGGCTTTATTTGTGTATAATCGTCGGGGTTCAGTTCAGTTCAACCCAAGGGGGTGCATTTCTATTAAAATTACCGTTCTTTGCCACGAAAAAAAGACCCGGTGGAGTCTTTTTTCGGTTGCAATTAACCAAAAACGAATGAGAACTTTTTGTAATTAGAAATCCAGTATAAGAGCAATCCTACAGGATTCTATGGATTCAGCCCACACGGTCAGCCCTCAATCCGCTCCCTCCACCAACCCCAAATCGGTCAAATACGAATAATTCTCCCCGACAAAGCGGTTAACGATATAGCGCGAGATGTTCAACGGGTTGGCAAGCGCATATTGTTCGTCGCTGGTTTGATATTGCGCCGGAACACGAATGGCGGAAAACACACTGTTCCAAATATTCGTTGCCGAACCGGCCCCCAGCACACGCTCAATCTGCTCCGCCGTGTACATATGCAGCCCATGATCCGCCTGCAAGACAATCACGGCGTCGGGATCGGCTTCCAGAATCAGATCGATCATATGAATCAGCACCTTTCCCGCATAGGCATGCTGCCCTGGATAGGACAGGATGCTGGAATAATTTGCTTGCGGGTTGCCGTTTTCATCCTGATCAAACGGATAATGCGCGAGAAAACTATGCACAATAACGAACTTTGGCGCGTCAAGCGCCGGCGAATGGATCGCATCATACAGGCTGGTCACCAGCGCAGTATTGATCTTGCCGGATGGACTATTCAACAGCACCTCCCCGGCGCTTGAGAACTCTGTTTGAAGCTTCTCCTCTACAATGTCGCTGTTGGGAAAGAGCTTGTCGTATGCGATTCCCGGAATACCGCCTAAAAATATCTCTCCCAGCTGATGGGCATATAGGCTGGATTCATCATAGGTCGCCTCACCACTCTTGAGATTATGCACAAGCTGCGGGACGGAGACATAGTCCTTTGGCGAGCGAAACCTCGCATCAATATAATAGAAGTAATCTGTAGTCGGATAAAAGTATGGCCCGTCGATGGAGATTGTCGCGGTGGTATATCCCCTTGCTTGAAATGCATTGATCGTTTCATTATAGACGCGCGCATTATCCAATCCGGTTCCCGTCTTCTCCCGCAATGCGTTTGCCTTCTCGTGATCCTTCAGAATTTGGCCTAAATACGTGTCATAATAATCCGGGCACATGAGCGCGGGCAGGGCGATCCGCGTCCAGTGCCCCGCTTCAAACGCTGCACTGCGGTCAATGTCAAATCCGCGCTCTTGTAATTCCTGCGTCAATCCATCTTGCTTGTCCCCGAAGTATTGCTCCATCGCATCAAAACCAAGCATACCGTCGCAAAGAAACCAATACACATTGGGTGCAGGGGCAGCGGCATTCACCGTAAAGTTCTGCTTATATTTCACAGCACCTGCCGAATCGGCACTGTTCATGTTCTTCAGCAGCGGAAGCAAATTCAGCGCCAGCATGACCGCCAGAAACACACTCGCCAGCAAGGGAAGCATCTCCTGCTCTTTTTGCTTGAACCACCTTCGACACAAATAACCTACAATAAAGCCGATCGGAATTGGCAGCAGAAAGATAAGCCAGGCTAATTCCGGTTTGAGTGACGAATAAATCCCGTTTACGGCATATAAAGCGATGGTTTGAAATAGAATCGCGATGAACGACACCGTGCTGGATTGAAAAATAAAACGATAGAGCAAAAAAAGCCCGATGGATATAGCCCCAAGGCAGAGGCAAACAATTGCCACCTGCGAGAAGCGAAGAAATTTTGCATTTTGATTGAATAGAAACAGAAGCGGGATCATTGGGATGACGGCGGCATCTGCCAGCAGCAATCGTTTCTTTGCGGTGCTCATCTATGTTCCCTTCATCTACCAAGATACCTCCGTGCAGAAACATCCCCATCCGGTCGTTCCGCGCTTCGGTCGCCATATCCTGCGTGTAAGCCGATGTATTTCTCTATTATACGCACTTTTTGATTAAAATAGCATATTTCGTATTTGTCAAAGATGTATGATACCCACTCTGTAGCTCTTTTTGCAGAACAAGACCCCGCAGCATAGACTGCGGGGTCTTTGTTGCTACAATTTAAATCAATCGTTCTTGAAACACATTCCTACTTGATAAACACTCTCTTAAAAAGCCGCTGCACCGGCGGCAGGGCGGCGACGACGACACAGAGAATTGTATCCACGCCGATTGTGAGGAAGTTATAGATGAATGAATAGACCCACGGATTGGCAAAGCCATACTCCATACCCACATCCTGAAAGAAGATCGCACCGGAAACCGTGCTCGCAATCATACGCAGAAATCCCGCGATAGCGGCGCCGACAGGCAGATTTTTCGGGAAGAACGCCGCCGTGCCGAGCAGCGTAAACGCCACGAAGTAATCCAAAATGAACTGCACGGGGTGTACGATGTATGCCCCCTGCACCACCTGCAAAAGCGAGAACGCAAACGCCGCCGTATAGCCATAGAGCGGGCCGAAATAGGCTGCATAGGCGAAGATGGGTAGCATGGAGAGCAACGTAATCGTTCCGCCGAGCGGAAGAGAAAAGAGCTTGAAGTAACTCAGCACAAACGCAAGCGTGATGGAGAGCGCGCCGTAGACCAGCGTCTGCGTGCGGCTGGGCTTGGAGGTAGCCGTCTCGGGAGCTGCCGCCGCCTGCGTCTTTGCGCGCTTGGCATAGGCCGCAACCGCCCAGATAAGCAGGCCGAGAACCACCAATGCGCCGAGGAGCATAGTCAGCTCGATTCCTTCGAGCGAGGCAAGTTTACTGAACAGTTTGAATTCCATGTTTTGTTTTCTCCTTTTTCCACAAAAAAATAGTCGCCAGTGAGACGACCATCAAAAAGAAGCTGCGATATGTATCACTTTCCTTCGATGGCATGACCCAACAGGTTCCAAGGGTACTTCTCAGTCCGGCTGTT
>JAEWYV010000052.1 GCA_023458615.1 Bacillota bacterium | reverse complement strand
CATCCGCATGTGGTGCAGAGCATCGAATACATGACCGTGGAGCGCGACGGAGGTTCCTATACCGGCCTTGTCGTCTACTCGATGGGCAACTTCATCTCCAATATGTCCAGCAAGGAAACCATAGACCCGCTGAAGTATGGCCTGTATGTGCAGCTCGCAATCGAAAAGGCAACCGACGGAACAACCACGCTCAAGAGCGCGAGTTATATGCCGCTGTTGTGCTTCTATCGCTCCATCGACGACAAGTATCTGCACCAGGTCGTGCCTGCGCTGTCGGATGTCTCGCTGATTCACTCATTCTCGGAATTGAACGACAAAAACAAGGAGCAGGTGCAGATTTGCCGGGACTTCGTAACGGACATCTGCACAACGGATGCCATCCCCGTAATGGCGGATTCCGACTGGGTAAGCTGAACGCCCCCTGTCAAATACAAGCAACAAGCCCGCGGCATTTTCTGCTGCGGGCTTTGTGTTTCTCTTATAAAGTTCTCTTTAGGCCTCACCGCGCACATCCGCGGTGATGCGGCGAATGAGTCCATCATCGTTTGACGAATCAAACTTTCGCGCAAAAAGCATACCGCTGTTTTTCAACGGCTCATAGTCCGCAATGCGCAACACGCGCGGAGAGCGCCCACCCTCCGACCAGTCCACATATCGCATGGTTGCGGCGCACTCGTCGCCAAAGCCTAAAAAGGCTCGCTTTTCCATAAACGGCGAATGTACAAGCACGGTTTGCATCCAAAGTTCGTCTGCACAAATCGATTTTTGATAATGCGCACGATATTTGTCTGCCTCGGCGCAGGCAAAGACAGCGCAGGTATGCGAAATGGAAAACCACACCGCGCCCTTTTGAAACACGGTGTCGCAGTTCTTTAACCGATCCACACGCAACAGCTTTTGCAGATCGAGCCAGAGCGGCTCAGCAACGCGATAAAGCTTTTTTGCCAATGGATGCACCGGTTGGCGAAGATGCCATCTGCCGATTCTCTGGCGCAGCATGGTTTCGTCTGCCACTTCACAGTCAAAGTCGACAAACTCCTGCCCCGCGCGCGCGGCAAAAAACGCATGTATCTCCCGCTGGGATTTGAGTGGGAGGTCTGCACCGGAGAGCAGATGATAATAGGCATGCTCGGTTGCAACGGCTTGCCGCAGCAGGGAGAGAATGACATCGATAAACACCGCGTCGCCCCAGCGTGAATCCAACCGCGGCACGAAGCACACGCGGCTCTTCGGGGCTGCGGCGCGCAGCTGCTCCTCATCAAACCCCTTTGCCTTGCAGTCGATGTGCAGATAGATGTCGTTGGATTCATCGTCTAGGAGGCCCAGCAGCGTGGCAAGCTGCGCGGGCTTTTCATGCGCCGCAATCAGATAGGCATGGCGGAGAATTCTTTCGTTCTGCATGAGGTGCATCGTCCTTTCCGGCAAATTTGCGAATCGATCTCTGATCGATTGAAAAATCAAGTTTATCCCTGGTTCTGCGCGCGGAGGCCAAAGAGCTTTTGCATCGCCAGATACCCTTCGTTGCCCTTGCGCCAGAGGCTCTCCGCATACTCCGGGTCCTTGAGCGAGGCTTTGATGAGAACATTGGGATATTGCGCTTGCAAATCCTCCACCTGACTCATCGTGAAGTTGTTCATGCTCATCCAGAACCGCTCCAACTTCGGCATGTTTCCGATGACGGAAAAATCCGAAATCTCGTTGTTGGCGCAGTTGAGGTAGCGAAGCTTGGTGCAGTTCGCGATCGGTGAAAGATCGGTGATGTAGTTATACTTGATCTCCAGAAACTCCAGCTCCGTCTGATTCGCCAGCGGAGAAATATCCGTCAAATCGCAAAGCGAAATGATCAGGTACTTGAGTTTTGGCAGATTGGCGATAAAATCGACATCGCCGATGCGTGTGCAGTGCCCGACATCCAGCGCGATCAGATCCGTGCAATACTTCAGGTTCTCAAAATCCTTGCTGCGAAAGGATTTGTAGGAGTGCTTTTTGCCGACATATTTGCCCGCTCCGTCAGGAAACGCGTTGCGCTGTCCCGTGCTGAACCCCTTGATGTCCGTGCGAATCTCCCAGCCGCTCACGCGGATGAGCCAGACGAACTTGACCGCGGGATAGCGCTCCTTGAGCACAACCATCTCGTCGTCGCTCAACCCGCAACCGCAAAGATCGGCATAGGTAAGCTTCGGCAGGAGTTGGAGCGCATCGGAAAATGCCGCCGCATCGGAAATTGTGAATGTGCGCATATCGATTTCCGTTGCGTCGGAAGAGGCGCTGAACTCGTCCGTCAACCGAACGGGCCAAACGAACAGAATATTCGGAAACCGCTGCATGAGCGCCGTTTGCTCTGACGCGGCAAAGAACACGCCCTCCGGCAGGCACACTTCTTTGACGGCGGGTAGTCCTGCCATCGCACTTTCCAGATCGGCAGCGGTGATGTTTTGTCCCTTGAGTTGGAGCGACTCTTGATCTGCCGGATAAGAACTATCCCCAATCTTGACATCCCAACGCACCCTAAGCGCGGGATAGCGGGACGCAAAATCGATCAGCGCGGCATAATTTTCTGTGCTTGCGTTGGCAAATTTTATGTCCGTAAGCCTTGGCAGATAGGGCAGCGCCGCTTCCAGCTCTGATGGAGCGATGCTCAATACGGCGGAGGTAGCATCGTTCTCCACACGCTGCTCGCCAACGGGCACGCTCCAGAGAATGTCGCAGTTTGGCAATGCATCCTGTAGCTGCTGATATTGCGCAATGCTGATCGGGTTGCCCTTTAAATCTAGCGTGTCGAGGTTCTTCTTTGTGAGCAGGTCTGTGATATCGCTCAAGCCCGTGTTGGAGAGATTCAGCGTGACGGGTTCCTTCGCCGCCTCCGACGCTGCACAGGACGCGAACAAGCACACAAGCGCAAGCGCCAGAAAAATGACGCTTGCGCCCGAGAATACGCGATTTTGTTTGCGTTGCATGGGCATCCGCCGCCCTTTCCGTTAATTCCCCGCCCAGTCCTGTGGCACGAGGGTTTCATAGACGCGCGGGGCGTCCTCGTCCGGCACCTGCTGCGAATAGCCCCAGAGGAGCTGATCTGGCACGGAGCGATAGTGGTTATCCGCACGGTGGTTGAGATATTCGCCCATAAACACCAGAGAGGCGGAGGCACCGCCGTCGAGGTTATAGGCCATCACGCAACCTTCGTCCAAAAACATTTTTGCAAAGTCCGAAAGCAAGACGCCGTGGCTGTAGCGCGGGAGTCTTCCATCCACAACGATGGCAACATAGTGTCCCGGCTCCACCAGACCCAGTCCAACGCGCGGGTTGATGCGGCCAACGCGATCTTGATCCACATTTTCACAGGCGACGCCGTTTTTCACCAGCGGCGGGCCGAAGGCAAAGGTCGCGCGGGTTCCTTCCTCTATCTCGTTGAGCATGGCAGGGTCTCCCGCATCATAGATGCGCATGGACAGATCATCCGTCAGCGCCATTGCGGATTGTACGGTCATAGCGCGGAAGATGCGCCCGTCTCGAATCATCATGCCGCGGTTATAGTCCGAATGCAACAGGTTATCGCCCGTGATACCGAGCACCGCGCGATAGCGTCGCGCCATGGTGCATGCGTCGATGGGGTCGCGCCCGTTCTGCCGCGCGGAGCCGAAACCGGAGCGATAGGAATCCTCTCCCCGCTCATAGATATGTACCACATAGTAGACAACCGGCGGGTCCGTACGCGTCATGCGCTTGATCTCGATGCCTAAAGTATCGGTCTTGTATTCGAAGTTACCGTTTTCATAGTCAAACACAACCACCTCATCCGGGTCGCCCGGCTGCCGGAAATGCGACGCCATCGGGTTTTCCGTCGGTGCTGGCGTGCTTGTCGCGGCAGGTGCGGTGGCTGCGGGTTCAGGCGTTGGGGTCGGGGTTGCTTCGGGCGTTGCAGTCGGCTGCTTGACGCGGAAGGCCAGCATCAGCCCGCCGGCGATCAACAGGCAGCCAACGCCAGCAATGATCAAGCGAACCGCCTTTACCTTTGCCTCGCCGTCTTTTTTGCGGGTCAGCATGCTCACGGCGGCAATTGCAACGCCAAGCGCAACAAGGCCGACGCCAATATAAAACAGAGCTTTGTCCCCGCCCGCAGCAGGTTGCGTTTCGACAACCGGTACCGCGGATGGTTCCGCCTGCGCTAATTGCGCCATTGCTTCCGGTTCCGGCACGGCGGTCGGCTCCGGCGTTGCTGCGGCGCTCGGCAAGGCCGAAGGACCGGAAAGCGACGCTAAAATCGAATACAATTTGCTCGCGCTCTCATGCTCGGTTATTGCGCTGTCCGGATAGGTCTGCGCAAAATAGGGCGAATCGGACACCGTTGCGTGAAAGAGTTGAAACGACGGATAGTGATCGAAGTTAGCCTGTGCCAGTGCATTGGCAGAAGCGCCACCAAATGCGGAGATCGGAGCGGCGGTATCATAGAGCGGTGCGCTGCCCTGATCCAGATGCT
>JAEWYV010000051.1 GCA_023458615.1 Bacillota bacterium | reverse complement strand
AGAACGCGCATCTCGTTGCCGCCATCCTGCGCGAGCGCGTTGAGCCAGGGTTCGTCAGCGGTTTTTACCGTGCCGTCGTCCAGAATTGTGTGGCGGAAATAGTGCACGGTAGACGTCCCGTCCCCGTTATCGGTATAGTTGTTGGCAAACACCTCAATGCCGTTTTCCAGCGGGCTGATGCCGATGATATATTGCTCGGAATATCCCTCCGGAATCGGCACGTTGATAACCTGCTCCATATAGCGTCCGGTTTCGGCCTTTACAACGTTGCCGTTGCTCACGCCCGCCGGGCTGACGCATCCGGCAAAGCCAGCCAGCAAGGCGGCGCAAAGGATCAGTGCGATGACTTTTTTCATAAAAAGATAGCCCTCCTGTTTCTTACACGTACATTCTATCCAACAAATCTCTAAAAATCCTCTAAGCAAATCGACAAACAAAAAATCGCGCCCAAAGGCGCGAAAAGTCACTCGATACGTTTGATTCTTTCAAAACGTATGGTCGAAAGCTGGATCGACTATCCCAGCAGTACCCGGAAGGTGCAGCCACCGCCCGGTGTGTCCTGAATATCCAGTGTGCCCTTGTGCAGCGAGACGAGTTCTTTCGCAATCGAAAGCCCCAGCCCGAAGTGCTGTTTCTCCTTGCGCGCGGTATCCGCGCGATAGAATCGATCGAATACATGCGCTTTTTGATCCGCAGTCAACCCCGCGCCGTGGTCGGTCACGCTGATGCAAACGCGCTGGCGTAGCGGCGCCACCGAGAGCGTAACCGAGCGGTTCTCCTGCGTCACGCCATAGGAGAGCGCATTCTCCAGCAGAATGCCCAGCACCTGTTGAATCCGCCCGCCGTCTCCGCGAATCTGCGGCAGCTCCTCTTCCGGCAACGAAAGCGTAAGTGCGCAGCCGTTTTTCTGATAGAGCGGCGCGTAGGACTCGTAGACATTCATCAGGAGTGTGTCGAGTTCCAGCGGTCCGGCAGATATCGCCCAGCTTTCCGCGTCCGCCGAGGCAAGCAGCAGCAGGTCGCCAATTAAGCGGGACATGCGCGCGCACTCGGCTGTTATGATGCCAACAGCAACCTCACCCTCCCGCGTGTTGGGCGAGAGCGTTTCCGCGTTGGCGGAGATCACCGCCAGAGGCGAGCGCAATTCATGCGAGGCCGCCGCGATGAACTGCTTTTGCCGCTTGCGGCTCTCCAGCGCGGGGAGCAAGGCGCGGTCGATGAGCAGCACGCCCACACCGCCAAAGAGCAGGACGCCCGAGACGTAGAGAACGCTATAGAGCAGGACGCTGCCGGAGAGCGTTGCCTCCTGCAACTGAACCACGGTCAACGTGCGATATCCCTTGGCAAGCGGAATGATGCAAACCGCGCTAAAATAGTGCAGGCCGTTTTCGGAAAGATCGAGGATGGGTGAAGTGCGTCTTGCGTTGGTCAGCGGCAGACTCTGCGTGTCATAGCCTGCCTCCCGCGCCGCGTTCTCCGCTTTCTCCAGCAAATCGCCCTTCTCGCTGCTGTCCATGCTGTTGTAGAGCATCGTTTTACCATTGTCCCCAACGCGTATGAGCAGACGATTTTCCTGCTCCACCTGCCTGAGTTCGCTATGGCGAACCACGTTATTCGTTTGCAATTCGTCCCCAAGGGCGGTCATCAGCGTAGAGAAACTATCCTTACTCTTTTGCTCCAAATCCCGAACGGAAAACATCAAAATAGCGACCAAAATCCCCGCGAGAATCACGGCCACGGTGACGACATAGATTCGAATTAGATACGAACGGAGCTTTCGCTCTTCCATCATGCGTCTTTCCCCCGCTTCTCCTGTTTCTGCGCGTTTACGAGCTGATAGCCGATGCCGTGCACCGTCTGAATTGAGGCGGCGGTGCCCGTCGCCTTAAGCCGCCTGCGCAAAAAATAGATATAGTTGTCCACGTTGCCGTCCTCAACCGCCTCGTCGCCACCCCACCCGCGCGAGAGCAGTTCTGCACGGGAGAGCACGCGCTCCGGTCGCTCGAAGAAGAGCTCCAGTACCGCCATTTCCTTTCGCGAAAGGGTCTGCTGCGTCTTTCCGCAGGTGAGTTTGCATTGCGTGGCATCCAGCGTCAGATCGCAAAACTGCAACAGCGCGCCGCCGCGCATCGCGGGCGGTCGGCGGATCAGCGCGCGGATGCGCGAGAGCAGCTCCGGCATGGCAAAGGGTTTTACCAGATAATCATCCGCCCCTGCGTCGAGGCCGTCGGTGCGATCCTTCACCGCATCCAGCGCGGTGAGCATCAGCACGGGTGTTTCGTTGTTTGCGCCGCGCATATCCCTAAGTATGGTTAGCCCGTCCCGCCCCGGCAACATGCGGTCCAATATTACCGCCTGATATCCGCCGTTCTCCAGATAATACGCCGCGTCATCCCCGTTGTCACAGGTGTCGCAATCATATCCTTCCTGCACCAAGCGCATTTTCAGCGCCCGCAGCAGATCCTGGTCGTCCTCAATGAGCAGTAAGCGCATTTTTTCCTCCGGCGTTCTGGCTGATATGACCTGATTGTAGTATCACACGGAGCAATCGTCAACCGTTCC
>JAEWYV010000050.1 GCA_023458615.1 Bacillota bacterium | reverse complement strand
GTCACCTGGCCAAACGAGGAGAAGCGAACCGCGCAGCTCAACGCCATTGTGGAGGAATCCGCGCGGCTCGGCGCGCTGGTGAGCGATATACTGGACTATTCCAAGCTGCAATCCGCGACGGAGGCGTTTACGCTAACCGATTTCTCCTGCGCGGAGACGCTCGGTGAAATCACGGCGCGTTTCTCTCTTGCAGCAGAACAGCGCGGGATCATTATAGAACTGCACTGTCCGGATGGGGAGATACGCTTTGACCGCGCGCAACTCGTTCAGGTGATGAATAATCTATTGGATAATGCGTTGCGGCATGCGGATGCGCAATCGATCATTCATGTGCGGTGTGAGTCACTGGGGCATGCCATGCGCATCTCGGTGGAAAACACGGGCGAGACGATTCCGGCGGGGGAGCTACCCAAGGTTTGGGATCGCTATCACCGTGCGCCGAAGCAGGGCGAAGCGGGAGGACTTGGCACGGGGCTTGGGCTTGCCATTGTCAAGACTATTTTGGAACGGCACGGGGTTGCCTTTGGCGCGAGCAGCGACGAAGGGAAAACCACGTTCTGGTTTGAGACAGTAGTGTTGGAAAGCGAAATTCACGATCATACAAATAGTGAACCAGAATACTGACTAGAAAGGCAATCTGGCAGAGGAGAGATTATGCGAAGAGAAGATTTTGAGCAGTATATTGATGTGAAACTTGCAAATATGAAGGGCGAATTCATTGATCTTGTATCGGGTGATGTTCACAGGAAAATTGGAGGATATCCTTCTGCAAATCATCGGATGCCGGTCTGCTGTAGCGTAATGTATGGCCGGATGCGAGGTGATGACAGGGTTATCTCTGCTCCTGAGAAGGGTAAAGGCGCCACACTTCAAATTCGATACTTCAAAAAGAACAGACTTTAAGAAACGATGTGAGAAGTTACGTTGAAGCCTGACTGACAAAAGTGAGAGGGGCTCCGGCATTCGCCGGAGCCCTTGTTGCGCGTAGATGGTCTAGTTGAAGAGTTGGTGCTTAAAGTCGCCCAACTCCATTCCCATCTGCGCTGCCGCATCCTTCAGCGAGGCGGAGGAGGGGAAGTCCGCCGCGAGGCCGAGGCGCGAATAGAGTTCATCTAATGATAAGTTCAGGAGAGCAGCCGTTTGCTCCAGCGTATAAGAGCCGCGCAGATCGCTCGGCGCATAGCCGTTGACGGGGATATAGTCCTCCTCTTCGGCTTCGCTTCCTGTCACCGCGTCTTCGTGCGCGCCTTCGCTTTCGCCGCCCCCGCCGCTGCCTTCGGCGGAGGTGGTAGCCGCACCCCAGCTTTCGCCCGCATATTTATTTGGCAGCAACTGCATGCTTCCCGTCACCGCCGCGATGCCGATAGGAGCAAAGAAGAGCACGAGCGCGAGCACCGTTGCAAGAATCGGATGGATCTTTGCCTTCTTGGAAAATCCGGTGTGGATCGCGCCCTGAACGGGGCAGGCGGTGACACACTCGTTGCAATTGATGCACTCCATGCTCGTCACCTTGCCGTTCTTGGCGTTCATGACGTCAACATTCATCGGGCAGGCGCGGTTGCATTTGCCGCAACGGATGCAGGTATCCTCGTCAACGCGTACTGCATACGGGCTGGCCATGCCGATGAGCCCGTAGAGCGCGCCCGCCGGACAGAGGTATTTGCAGAAGAAGCGGTCGTAGACGATGCTGCCGAGCAGGGTGACGATGAGCACGACAAACCCGATTAGATACGACGTTGTCAGCGCCTGAAAGTCCGCAAGATGTCCCAGCGCATTGAAGGGGTCATAGGGCGTAATCCAGAGTTCGCCTGTGATCCATGCCATAACAACCGTTACACCGAGCACGACGAATTTCAGGTAACGCAGCACGTGGTCGAGCTTCTGCGGCAGGACGGGACGCTTTTTAAAAAGCTTGTTCCCGATTTTTCCAAAGAACTCCTGCATTCCGCCAAAGGCACAGACCTGACCGCAGAACGAGCGGCGCATGGTCAGCGCGAGCAGCACGGTTGTGCCAAAGAGCACGAAGGTGCCGATCACGATTCGCTTTAGAAATGTGCCGACAGCGACCAGCGAAAGCATGGACTCCAGCCCGCCGTAGGGGCAGATCGCATGGATAGACGGGCCGACATAGCCTAGCGTGTGCAGCGCCGTTGCCGAGAGGACAAAGGCGAGAAAACTGCCGAGCGTGACCCAGCGGAGAATGCGGGAGACGAGAGAGAGTCTCTTCTCTCGTGCGGTGGTTGCGGGGACGGGGGTGGCGGACATATTCGTTACCTCCAATTAATACTGTCGTTTCGTTTGTGTGGTGCGTCATTCATCGCTGGATCAAAGCTGGTTTTGGAAAGCGCGCAGATGGTTTTCCGAGGCTCTCATGAGGCTCTCAAACACCGTTTTCACGTTGTCGGGCAACTCCTCGGCGAGAAAGAGTTCATACATAGCGATGTTGTTTACCTCCGCGTTGACGCCTGCCTGATAGGTCTGCGCCAGACTGGGGATGGAGACGGCATGATCCGCGCCCTCATTTGCCGGGATGGTGATGCCGTACGCTGTGAACAGCGGCAGGAGTGCGTCGATGTGCGTTTCCTCCGCGCGAACGATATTGGTGAACGGGCGGATGCTGCCGTAGTCGCTGATGATGCGGTCATATTCCGCGCGGGCGAGGTATTCGTCCTGAATGGCGTAGGTGAGCATGTCGGCAAGCGTCAGGCTTTCATCCTCCAGCGCGCCTTCGGCTCCATAGCCGGAGAGGGAGAGGGTTTGTTCTGCCTCGGTCAGGTCGTAGTCGGGATCGGCTGTTGCAACAGTGCCGTTTGCGGGGGTGCAGCTGTCGATGCTTCCGTCACCCGCATTTCCGCCGCGTGCATTCCCGTTTCCACCGCGGTAGCCCGTGCCGACGGCGGTAGCGTCCACGCGAGCTGCGGTGTAGCCCGCTCCTGCCGGATTGACTGGCTCGTCCGCGACGGGGGTCGCAGGCGCGCTGCAGCCGGAGAGGATGAGGGCGAACGCAAGAATCGCGGCAATGGCGATTGTTAAGCTTTGTTTCATGTTTGGTAACCTCCTGTGGTTTTCTATGCTTTCATCATAAATCGCAGTTGTGATGAATTCGTGATGGAGGATTGAGTGTTTGATCAAGATTTACGATCGCTTTTTCGCAAACAAAAAAGC
>JAEWYV010000049.1 GCA_023458615.1 Bacillota bacterium | reverse complement strand
TATTGATGCCGACCACGGAGACGCTCCAGAAAAACTCATTGAGCAGCACCGGCAACGCGCGCGACCAGAATGTTTTGTGGAATCCCTTGAGCGCAAATATCTTGGAAAGCGGCGCAATGACGATATTTTTTTTCGAGAAGGAGATCAGCAGCATCAGAATCGGATTGATCAGCGAAGAGATTGCCGTGGCTAAGCCCGCGCCCGCTACACCCATCGCCGGAAACCCGAAGACACCAAAGATAAAGACGTAGTTTAAAATTGCGTTCAGCCCTGCCGCGATGCCGCTTGTGATCATCGGAATCTTCACCTGCTCCGTGCAGCGCAGCATCGTGGAGATCGCGAGGTTGATCGTCAACGAAGCATAGGAAACGCAGGCAAACTTAAGGTAACGAACACCTTCGCTGATGAGCGCCGCGTCATCGGTGAACAGCCGCATGACAAACTCCGGAAACATCCCGACGCCGACGGTGAACAAAAGCCCAAGCGGAATCATGAAGCTCAGCAGCATGCCGTAGGTGCGCAGCATTCCATCCTTATTATTTGCGCCGTGATATTGCGCGACAAACACCGCCGCCCCGCTCGACATGCCAAACGCGAGCAGCTCTACCAGAAACGATGCCCAACCGGCAAGGCCGACAGCGGCGATGGAAACATCGCCAAGCCGCCCCACCATGAGCGTATCGACCAGACGGAACGAGGTCATCAATAGATTTTGTAGCGCAATTGGTATGACAAGCGGAAGCGCCACCGCCCAGAACGAGCGGTCAAATAGGTCCGCAAGCCGTTTTCTTAACATATCCTCTCCTTAACCAAATGCGCCCGCCGGAATCTACCCGTGCGGGCGCATCAATCGTCCTTGCTCTTAGTCTGCTGTTAAATCACTTTGCTTTTGCCCGGCAGACCTTCAAATTGCGCTCAGTATATCAAATTTTGAAGATCAAATCAACCCGCGTTCCCGCCCGTCTGGATCTGTGCGTTTGGTTCCTCCGCCGCCTTTATTGATTTTGGGTGAAGGATACGTGACCAAAGCGAAACCGCGCCATAGGCCGCAAGTGGCAGCATCAACGGCAGATATTCCAAAACATATTGTGATTTTGCTTCGAATATTAAGTGGAAAACTCCCCCGCCTAGGATCATAACCGGAAAAATCAGCTGTTCATTTTTCCGTTTGAACAGCAGAATTACCGCGCAGATCGCAAATTCAAAATACATCACTTTGATCCATTTTCCGGTGAACAGCTGATAGAACGAGCCGAACGCATCGCTGTAGAGCGCTCTTGCAAGAGATGTTGGTTCACCAAACGTATTGACGGATTTCGAAATCCAAATGCTCAGAAACGTTGGTTCGTCCCACTGCGACACGAGTTTTTCAAACAGATAGGTGCCCAGTGTTGCCGGACTCTTTTGAAAAGCGGATAGGCCGGCCTGTATATCTAGACGCGCGCGCGCATCGATGCCCGCAACATCCTCGCCATAGGTCTCTTCCATCATGGTTTGATAGTCCTGAACATGCCAACCGGTCGCCTTCCAGCCTTTTTGCAGACTCATTGCCATCCAATAGCTCTTTGGATAGCCATCGCCAAAGCTCGTATCCAACCGATTCTCGTAATAGGTTTGCGCCAGTTTGGGTAACGGCAGACACGCCACAACAATCAACACAAGCATGCCAATTGGCACTAGCTTCTTCTGCTGAATCGCATGCAGAAAAAGTACAATCCCGATTGCCACGATAGCAATCCACGTATTGGAGCGCAGATAGACAGCGATTGCCAACAAAGCGACTGCTGGGATCATATTTCGCTTTTTACCGGTTTGCATATAGCGAACAACAAAATAGACCGCCCATATGATCAGCGTCAGTGCAGGAATTAACCCATATATGAATGTGCAGGAAATGACCGGCTGTACGTTCAGGCACAAGAGCACGATCGTAACAAAGGTAACCCGATCGTTTTGAAACAGCCTCTGCGTTGTCAGCAGCAGTGCCGCATAGGAGGAAATGAGCAGGCCGACATTGATCAGCCGCGCAACCGGATAGACGCCCGTCGTCCCAAAGAGGCGAACCAGCACCTCAAGATAGGACAATAGCCCGCTTTGATAGGGGAAGCGAACCATATAGTAGTGCAGATATTCACCGCTCTTTGCTATGCTGACATAGTCCCCTGCGATGAGCCGTTCGCAAATCTGAATGAGCACATCCCCGTCCGACTCCGCAAATGCTCTGACCGAACGAACCCACATCGCGCCAAACAAACCGAGCGCAAGAAGAACCACATTGCTGAGAACGAGATTGCTGCGCTTTGTTACGGGCACTTTGCCAAGCACCGCCAGCAGCACAACCCCAACCACCACGATAAGCAAATTGAGGATCGGATTTTCCCGCAGCATCTGAATCTTTAAAAGGGAGTAGTCCTCGGGATTGATCCGCGCGGATGCAAACAAACTCGTTGCTGCCAACGCGAGCGCAAAGAGCAACACAACGCACATTGCCAGCGTGCCAAGAACCTGTGCCGCGCATTCCTGTTTTGTTTTCGTCTGTAAAAGATCGCTCAATTTACTTCCTTTCCGGCTGCGTTGTGTTTTCTTTTGGAAAACCATCCGTGTATCTTTCCTCCTGAAGTCACGATACCAAACGCCGCAACCGGCGCAAAGAGCGGCAGATAGTTCAGCGCATAGCGGGACTGCGCCTCAAATAAAACATGATATAACACCCCGCCAAGTATGATCAGCGGCAGAATCAGCATAGCGTCTGTTCGCTTCCGGAAGAGCATGATCACGCTGAGTACCGCACCGCCGTAGAGCAGGATGAGATAATAGCGCATGCCAAATCGAAACAGGTTGTCAAACCGCTCGCCATAGAAAAACCGGGAGAAGGCATTGGTTGCCGATGGCACGGGCGGACCGCCGCCGTTGGTCGCCCAGATGCACATAAAGGTCGGCTCCAGCCACTGGGAACCGATTTTCTCACTCAGGAAAACTCTGAGTTTTCCGGGTTCGGAGGTAATATTCTCAAGGCCATCCCGTAGATCCACAATGCTTTGTTTGGAAACGCCCGCCATGTCCTCGCCAAACTGGCGCTTGAGTTTCACATTATAGGTGTGGTCATACCATCCGGTGGTATGATCTCCTTCTTGCAGGGACATTGCAATCCAGCTCACCATTGGGTAACCCTTGCCAAAGGTCGTGCCGATCTCGGCCTCATAGTAGGACTGAATCAGCTTTGGCGCGGGCAGCGCGAGCGCAACCAGCACAAGAACCGCAGCCAGCGACCGCCAGCGCCACGCGCGAATGGCATCCAGCACGAGCACAATCGAAACCGCTGCAATCATAATCCATGCGTTTGGCTTAAGGTAGACCGCAAGGGCAAGCAGCACCGCCGAGAGCAGCAGCGTTCTTTTGCGGCGATTGGTCAAATAGTTGACCGCTGCATAAATACCCCAAATGCCAAAGGCAAACGAGGGAATCTGGCTGTAGCAGGCCGAGCTGTAGAGCAAGGGCTGAATGCAGACCGCCAGCAGCAGAATGGTGAGTAGTGTGATGTGCTCATCCCGAAAGATTTTCTGCGTAAGTAGCATGATCGCTCCATAACTGGAAACGATGAATAACACGCTCAAAACTCGAATGGCCGGAGCAAGCAGCACTTCACCAGTTAATTTAAGCAGCAAATCTGTGTAGGAGAAAAAACCAAATTGGAAGGGATAGCTCACAAGATAATAGCGATACATATCCCCTGTATTCTTCAAAAACGTCGCATCTTTTGCGCCTGCTCGCATTTTGATGAGGATATCATACAAGATTCCAGCGTCGCAGGTAGGGGGGCCTTCCAGTGACAGCACCCAAGTGAGTCCAACCAACAAATGCGCTGCAAGTACGGCAACGCCAAGTGCCAAAACCAGTGATTTGGAACGCTTTAGCCGCAAGATTTGCCACAGAAGAATAACCATGGCAATAAATGCAACAAGGCTTGTCCACTCATTCACTTCGAAAATGTCTGCACGAGACATGATATGATACTGTCCCGGACGAAGCCGCGCGCCATAAAACAAACTCAGTAAAAACAGCGTCAGCATTGCGCAGAGCACAGCTGCCAGCGCAAGCGTACCCAGAATGTCTGCCGCGCGCTCCCGGCGTAACGGAGACAGCGGCTCTGCGGGTGAGGGCTTTCTCATTCTGTAATCTCCTTTGTTTTGCTCTTTGCGCTCTCACACTTTTGAAAAGCGCGATGCCACATCCGCTCAACGCACGAGGAAAACGAGAGTATGCCAAACGCCGCAACCGGCGCGAACAGCGGCAGATACTCCAGTACATATTGCGACTTTGCCTCGAAGATCATATGAAACAGCACACCGCCCAGCAGGATCAGCGGGAGCAACAGCTGCCCCTCCGTCCGTCTGCGGAGCAGTGCCGCAGTCGAGAGCAGGAAGCCGAAATATAAAAGCTTCACAATCTTTCCCTCGGCAAAGCGATACAACGTATCAAACGAGTCGCTATACACAAGTTCGGTCAGCGCACCCGGCTGCGCATAGGAGTCGACGGATCTGGTGATCCAGACGCTCATAAACGTCGGCTCGTTCCACTGGGAAACCATCTTCTCAAACAGATAGGTTTTCATCTCGCTTGGATTTCCAGCAAGCTCTGTCAGGCTCTTCTGTATATCCAGCTTGGCCTGTTTGCCAATTGCCGTAACATCCTCGCCATAGGTTTTTTCCATCAGCGCTTGATATTCAAACACGTGCCAGCCGGAGGCTTTCCAGCCATCCTGTAGGCTCATAGCCGTCCAATAGCTCTTCGGGTATCCGCTGCCAAAGCTGGTATCCAGCTTTTGTTCATATCCCGACTGCGCCAACTGCGGTAGCGGCGCAGATAATACTGCAATAATCAGGGCGAACAGAACCGGACGCCATGCCTTCTTTCGAATCGCCGAGAGGATGAGAACGATGAGCACCGCGACGATAACAATCCAAGCATTGGAGCGAATGAGGGCGGCAAGCGCAAAGAGAACGGCGGCGGGAATCATGCTCTGCCATTTTCCATCCTGCAAAAAGCGCACCACAAAATAGATGCCCCAGATGCAGAGTGCCAGCGCGGGAATTAAGCCGTAGACAAACGTACAGGCAACCAGCGGCTGAATTGCAGCACATAGAAGCAGGATCGTGATGAACGTGATCCGCACATTGTGAAACACCCTGTCGGTGATCATCAAGAGCGCGGCATAGGACGAAATCAGCAGGCACACGTTCAGGATTCGTGCGGCGAGCAGCGCGCCGGTCTCTCCAAAGAGACGCACCATCAATTCCAGCGCAGCCAGTAAGCCACATTGATACGGAAACCGCACCAGATAATAGTGCAAGTATTCCCCGCTGTTTGCAACAGGCGCATAGTCTCCGGCAATGATGCGGCTGGCAATCTTGATCAGCACATCTCCGTCTGACTCCGCTTTTGCGTTGACGGATAAGACCCAGACTAAGCCGAAAATACCCAGCAACAGAAGCGCCGCCGAGCCAAAGGCTAGATTAAACTTTCGCGTTACCGGAATTTTTCCGGCCAATGCCAACGCCGCGATGCCAAAGAGAACAATGACTAGATTTGTCAGCTCATTCTCCGCAAAGATATTGATTTGCAGGAGTTTATATCGATCCGGCTCCGGGCTGATCTCGGCCGCGGCAAACAGGCTCGTGAGCGCCAGCGCAAGCGCCGTCAGCAGCGCAACGCCGATTGCAATACCGCCAAGTACGTTCGCAAGGCGCTCGTTACCGCCCTCCAGCTTCGGCAAAGGCTTCATACTGCATCCTTTCCGGTCTTGTCCGTTTGTTTGGTGAACAGAGCGCTGGCGTTTACGCCAAATGTCAAAATGCCATATGCCGCAATTGGCAGAAACATTGGCACATAGGTGAGTGCATACTTCGAGTTGGCCTCAAACAGCAGGTGAAACAGCAGCCCTCCCAGTATCGTAATCGGGAAAATGAGTTGTATGCTCTCCCGCTTTCGCATGATAACGATCGTGCCGAGCACAAAGCCCGCATAGACCACCTGCAGAACATAGTTCAGACCTTTTTCCAGCATTTCGCCAGGCCAACGCCCGTCATAGAGGCTCTGCGCGAGAGAGGCCCGATCCCCTCCACCGTAGGGTTCCGTTACAACCGCAATCCAAATGCTCTCGAAGGTCGATTCGTTCCACTGGGACGCAAATTTCTCCTGATAAAACTGTCCAGCCTCCCTCGGGTCTTTGGCGAATTTTTTCCGGCTCTTTTCAATATCCTTTTTGTTGCGCGCGGCAATTGCCTCCAAGTCGGTGCCGTAGGTGTTGTACATCTCTTTGGAATACGCGTTGTACCAACCCGATGCCATCCAACTATCCCGCATGCCCATCGCCATCCAGGCCGACATGGGATATCCCTTGCCAAACAAAACGCCGATGCGCTCCTCATAGGCGGCCTGCACCAGCTTCGGCAGCGGAATGCAGAGCCCGAGCAGTAGTACCGCTGCAACCAGAGGCTTCCAGCCGCGCGTCTTGAGCGCATGCAGCACAAGGACGATAGCCAGCGCCACCGCACTGATCCATGCATTGGGCTTGCAATAGACCGCTATGGCAGAGAACCCGGCGGCTAGAAGCGCCGACGAAACCTTTCCGCTCTGCACAAACCGCACGGCAAAATAGACGCTCCAAAGCGCGAACGCCAACGCCGGAATCAACCCATAGAGCCAGACGCATGCAAACACCGGTTGCGGACAGAGGCAGAGCAAAAGAAGCGTAAGAAACGTTACCCGAAGATCGCCAAAGAGCCGGTCGGTGGTCATCAGCAGCGCAGCATAGCCGGACATAAGCAGTAAAACATTGAGGATTGGCGCCGCAACCAGTGTGCCTCTCTCTCCAAAGATGCGAACCATGCCTTCCAGAATGCTCAAGAACCCAAGTTGGAATGGAAACCGTACAAAATAGAAGTACTCATATCCCGTTGTGTCCTGCAAGGCGGAGTAATCTCCCTTTGCCAGATTCAACGCGCTAGAGAAGAGCACTTGCTGATCGGAGATCGGCGTTGCACGCATCAGAAGTGACCATGCGATCCCGATAAACGCCAACGCGGCTAAAAAGACAATACTCGCGCTGAGTACAAACCAGCGCGGCAGGCGAATTACACGAAGCAGGCGAAAGATTGCAATTGCCACCGCCGTGACGATGAGGTTGAATACGATATTATCCGTGTGGGCAATGATGTGCTGTCCGCTATAGTTTGCCGGATCGATATAGTTTGTGCTCGTTAGGCTTGTATACAGTAGCATGAGCGCAAACAGCAAAACGCCCCATAGTGCTGCAATTTCCAGCGCATTTGCCATACGCGCGGCCGGATGTTGAATCGGCTCAGCAGTCTTTTTTTGTCCGCGGGATTGTCTTTCCATGGTGTGTGCTTCCTCTTTGGCTTTTTTATTGATTCTTCTTATTCATTAGCGGGAAAGCAGTTTTCTGCGCATGCGTACACCAGCCGGAAGGTAAATCTCTTTTTATCCAGCTGTATACACAGGAAACCTGTTTTTCATAGTATATATCCGTGACCAACGGATGACAAGCAAAGCCGTCGCATATAAAAGCGCGGCAAATCTAATTTTGCATCAAAAAACCGCTATCGCAGCTTTTTTTGAAACGCTTTCTTCTCTGTTTTACGGCTTGTATTTCACGCGCTTTATCGAGCGGCCTTTGCTACGCCAACACCTGCCAAAACGCAGAGCGGAAAGGCATCCATCCAAACATCTGGCGCAAATGCAAACGGAATTAGCCGTGCTACGGCGCAACCGCCAAGTGCCAGAACCAGCGGAATTGCCGCGTCCTCACGGCTGATGAAAAACCGCGCCGCCAACGCAAGCAGTCCAACCGCAAGCGCGCGCAGCAGATGCACCCGCACCAAGCGGGCAAATTCTCCGGCAGAGGCTTCGTTTAATAAAAACAGCAGCGAACCCTGCGGCAACAAGGCACGCGCGGCAAACCAAGCGGCGACCGGTAGAGAGGCCATCAGCACCGCCGCAAACACCCAAACGCCCCGCTTTCGTTTTGGGGCAAGCAGCAGCGCGCCAACCCCGGCGCCAAGCCCCGCAAACGCGGCGGAGAGTGAAGAACCGCCGGCAAGCGCAAAGGCGGCGGTCGCAAGGTAAGCCATCCATACGGACTTATGCCGGATGGAGAGCACGCACATAAACAAGCCCGCCATCAAGAGCGCCCGCATGAGTTCGTCCAACATGCGCGTTTGCGCAGAAAGCACGACGGGTAAGCTCACCCCGATCAGCAACGCCACTAGCAAGACACCGTCTGGTTTGTTGTCCAATTGCTGCGCGGTGAGCAGCGCGAACGCCGCGGCAGCGGCAACGCAGGCCACCCGAATCCACGACGCGGGATCCCCTGGCATTGGGACCAACCCATAGAGCAAAACCGCGGCGGGCAACAGGATGACGCAAACAATCGGGAGCCACTTTGGCAGGCGGATGACGCAGAGTAACCGCAGCGCAAACAGCGCGCAGAGCGCAACAATCAGCTCCTCGGCAAAAACGCCCCAGCGGAATGGATCGACCGTCACCGTACCGTAGATAATCCACACCGCAAGCAAAATACCCGCAACACCCGCAACCACCGAGGCAAAGGCAGATTGCGCGCTCTTTCGCGGGGAAGATTTTCTTGTCGTCGTCTTTTTCTCCAAATCGTTCCTTTCGTATCTAAGAGGTGTTACAGCGGTTTCTTTGCCGGTGTACCCGCCTTGCGCGGGTAGAGTTTCGGCGTTGCCGCCTGTTTCGTCAATATGACGAGTTCGCGCACGCCATAGTCCGAGGGGATTACCACCCGCTCTGCCCTTGCGTGCAAAATTTCCAACGCACGCTTTGCCTGCTCGAGTTCCTCACTGGAATCTCCCTTATAGGCAATGCTTACCCCTCCGATCTTGACGAGTGGAAGCGTAAGTTCCGCGAGAACAGGAAGCGCGGAGACCGCGCGGGTCAGCGAGGCATCATAGCGCTCGCGATGGAGCAAATCCTGTCCCGCGTCCTCGGCGCGCGCGTGCACACAGGCAGCGTTAAGATTCAGCTCCTTTAAAACCGCCTCTAAAAATACGAGCCGCTTTTGCAGGCTGTCCATGAGCGTCACTTTCAAATCCGGTCGCAGGATGAGCAGCGGCAGTCCCGGAAATCCCGCGCCGGTTCCGACGTCTACCACGCTTGCGCCTTGCTTGAGATAGGGCGCGGCGGCAAGGGAGTCCAGAAAGTGCTTTTTCGCGACGCCTTCCGGATCGGTAATGGCGGTGAGGTTCACGCGCTCGTTCCAGTCGCTTAGCATCGCATAGTAGGTTTCAAACTGCGCCAGCTGCTCCGCCGAAAGGTCGGGGCGAAGTGGCGAGAGAATCTCGTGTATCATTTGCCCTCCTCATCATGCGCAGACTTCGCAGCAGAAAACCCGCGCTTTGCGTAGATCAGCAACACATTGACATCCGCCGGGGTAACGCCGGAGATGCGCCCCGCCATGCCGATGTTCGCCGGTTTGTGTTTGTTCAACTTTTGCCTTGCTTCCAGCCTAAGACCATCCAGCGTGAGGTAGTCGATCTCCTGCGGCAGAGGCGTGTGCTCCAGCGAACGGTTTCTGTTTACCTGTTCCTGCTGCTTTTGAATATAACCGTCGTACCGCGCAAGGGTCTCCACGCGCTCCTCCGTCTCCCAGTCCAGCGCGGAGAGCGAATCGAAGATCGAGAGCAAATCGGTATAACGAATATTGGTGCGCTTGAGCAGATCAAAGAGTTTGATGCCGGACTGCGGCACGCTCTCGCCGCGATCGGTCAAAAGCTGGCGCAGCGCCTCCGACGGAGGAACCGTTTGATTCAGCGTATGCAACGCCGACTCAATTCGTTCACGCTTTCGCATCAGCCGCTCGTAGCGCTCGGCGGAGATGAGCCCCGTGCGCAAAGATTTATGTGTGAGGCGATCGTCCGCATTATCCTGACGCAACAGCAGGCGATATTCACACCGCGAGGTCATCATGCGATACGGTTCCGGTGTACCCTTCACCGAGAGGTCGTCCACCAGTACGCCAAGATATGCCTCGTCCCTTCCGAGTGTCAGCGGCTCTTCGCCGCGGCAATAGAGCGCGGCGTTGATGCCCGCAAGCAACCCCTGCGCGGCGGCTTCCTCATATCCGCTTGTGCCGTTTACCTGCCCCGCTAGGTAAAGACCGGGGACGGCATGCGCACCAAGTGTTGCATCCAGCGCGGTCGGGTCGATGCAGTCATACTCTATTGCGTAGCCTAACCGCATCACCTCGCAGCGGTGCAACCCCGGCATGGTGCGCAGCATCGCAATCTGCACATCTCCCGGGAGGCTTGTGCTCATGCCCTGCACATACATCTCATGCGTGGTGCGCCCTTCCGGCTCAATGAAAATCTGATGCCGATCCTTATCTGCAAAGCGGACGATCTTATCCTCAATGCTGGGGCAATAGCGCGTTCCCGTTGCGTTGATCTTTCCGCTGTACATAGCGGAGCGATGGAGATTCTCGTGTATGATGCGGTGCGTCTCGTCGTTGGTATAGGTTAAATAGCACGGCGTCTGCTCGCGCTCCAATCTACCATTGAGAAACGAGAACGCAGGTGTTGGCACGTCCCCATCCTGCCGCTCCATCTCGTCGTAGTCCAGCGTCATACCGTTGACGCGCGCGGGAGTACCCGTCTTAAACCGCTGGAGCGGTATGCCAAGCTCCGATAATGCTGTTGAGAGCGTCTCGGAACGCAGTAAGCCGGCAGGGCCGCTCTCGCGCGAAAAATCGCCAATGAGAATCCGGCTCTTCATATAGACGCCCGCGCAGACCACCGCCGCGCGGCAGGGATAGACAAACCCTTCCGCCGAAACAACGCCGCTGATGCGCCCGCCTTCGGTTAAAAAGCGGCTCGCTTCGCCTTGCACCATCGTGAGATTCGGCTGTTCCTCCATTGCGCGCTTCACGCGTTCATGATAGCGGCGTTTATCCATCTGCGCGCGCAGCGAATGTACGGCGGGACCTTTGCCCGTGTTGAGCATGCGCATTTGAATCAAGGTATCGTCCGCCGCCAGCCCCATCTCGCCACCAAGTGCATCGATCTCGCGCACAAGATGGCCCTTTCCCGTGCCACCAATGGCCGGATTACAGGGCATAAGCCCCACCGAATCCAAATTTAGTGTTAAAAGCAGCGTCTTTTGCCCCATTCTTGCACACGCGAGTGTGGCTTCCACCCCCGCGTGACCCGCGCCGATGATGACAATATCATATTGTTGCGTATGTTCCGGCATGCAGTCTCTTTGTTCCAATCCGTGCTGGCGCGCCACAGAAATACAAACGCGCACATTTGCACACGCGCATTTTACCACACACGCGGGATTCCGGCAACGCGCCGGAACGGAATGAAAGGTTGCGCGCGGTTCAAAAGAGTATGTTATACTGTTACAAAAGGCGGATCGTCCGCCAGTTTACCAAGGGGGACACATCCTATGAGCCGCATGCGGTTACTCAACGAAAGCAGCGGGCAAACATTTGAAGGGTTTTGCCTCGTCAAAAGCGCCAGCGTAAAAACAAACATCAAGGGCACGGAGTATCTCGACCTCATCGTTGCAGACAGCGAGGGAGAATGCGCCGCGAAGCTCTGGGACTATAATAAGGAATTGCATGGCGTGTTTGACGCAAACGACGTGGTCAAAGTGCGCGGCTCCATCAACATCTGGAAGGACACCGAGCAGCTCAAGATCGATAAGATCCGCCGCACAACGCCGGAGGACAATGTGGACATGGCAAAGCTTTTACCTTGCTCTCCTTTTGATCCGGATTGGCTCTACGATGAGCTCTTCAATCTCGCAGAAAAATTTGCCGACGACGATCTAAGGCGGCTAGTGCAATACATCATGCGAGAAAACCGCGAGAAATTGCTGTTTTATCCTGCGGCGGTCAAGTTGCACCATGCGACGCGCGGCGGCTGGCTGCACCACACCTGGACGCTGACCAAACTTGCCAAGTCCATCATCGATATCTATCCTGCGCTGGACGGGGATTTGATCTATACCGGCGCGATTCTCCACGACATTGGCAAACTCAAAGAACTGGAGACCGGCGAACTCGGCATCGCGAGCGGTTATACCGCGCGCGGGCAGCTCGTGGGTCATATCTCCATCGGCATTTCTGATGTATCCGCCGCCTGCGAGCTGCTTGGCGTACCGGATGAAACCGCTATGCTGGTGGAGCATATGCTACTCGCGCATCATGGTCAGGCGGAGTTCGGCAGCCCGAAACTGCCGATGTTCCCAGAGGCGGAGGTGCTTGCCGAAATCGACCTGCTCGACAGCAAGATGTATGAGATGTTTGATGCGCTATCCGGCGTATCCGTCGGCGCATTTTCCGAGCGGCAGTGGGCGTTGGACAACCGTCAGATCTATTGCCACGGGCATGGACACCTGAAAAAAGGCGAGAGCAAGTAATTCCTTTATAGAATCATAGAAATCCAAACTGCGGAGCGGATAACTTCCGCTCCGTTTTCCTACAGAGCGTTTATAAACCCTATGTGTCGTTTTATCCCAATTTTCGAAAGGTCGTTTTATTCCATATGAAAATCCGCGTTGTCCGGTTTCAAACCGTGCTGATCAAATACATCCTTGCGGAAAGTTTTGCGCTTGCGTTTCTCGCGGTGCTGCTCGTAGGCGCAAAGCTCAACCCCAACGAATCGCTTCTGCCGATTCTGCGCATCATCCTGATACTGTTTTTGCTGGTTGTTGCGCTCTATCCCGTCTATAGCGAGGTGTTCGGCTCCGGGGCTCTCCGTTTTGAGATGGATGAGTCAGGCGTCACCTACCGCAAGCGCAAGACGGTGTATCACCTCGATTGGGAAGAGGTTAAGTGCATCTCGCTGAATCCCGATCTGTTGGAGCAGTTTACCAAGCGCTGCTATATCTGCTTCTTCGCGGAGGACGACGCCTGTTGGCTTCGCAGCCGGGAGGAATTTAACGGGCGTGCGTTTGGCGTGCAATATCGCAGGGGTTTACCTGAGGCGATTGCTCAATACACCGATTTGGCGATTTGCAACCTGTGTGAAATTCGGCAGGAGAAAGCGTAAAAACATGGAACGCG
>JAEWYV010000048.1 GCA_023458615.1 Bacillota bacterium | reverse complement strand
TCGAGCATCTGGTTCCATTCGGTCAGATTCGGCTGCGGCAGATCCAGCTGCAGCTCGCGGCAGACCACCTCGGAGAAATTGCTCTTCTCCAGCATAATCGGCGCTTCATAGAGCGTCTCCACCGTGAGATTTTCAATGACACAGTCTGGCTTGACATTGCAAAACAAAGCAATCTTACGTTTGAGATTATCGTCTACCGGGCGATCCACGCGCATGACGATGACGTTTGGTGTAATACCGGAGGATTGGAGTTCTTTGACGGAGTGCTGGGTGGGCTTGGATTTATGCTCATCCGAACCGGAGAGATATGGCACAAGCGTCACATGGATGTAAAGGCAGTTGCTTGGGCCAACTTCGTGACCCACCTGACGGATCGCCTCCAAAAACGGCTGGCTCTCAATGTCGCCAATCGTACCGCCGATCTCGGTGATCACCACATCCGCGTGCGTTGTATCGGCAACGCTGTAGATAAACCGTTTGATCTCGTTGGTTACATGCGGAATGACCTGCACCGTTTCGCCAAGGTAGGCACCCGCGCGCTCGTTGGTCAAAATATTCCAGTAGACCTTTCCCGTGGTGAGGTTGGAGAATCGATTCAGATCCTCGTCGATAAAGCGTTCATAGTGACCCAAGTCCAGGTCGGTCTCGGCGCCGTCTTCGGTTACGAACACCTCACCGTGCTGAAACGGGCTCATCGTACCCGGATCAACGTTGATATACGGGTCCAGCTTCTGCGCGGCAACCTTCAGGCCGCGTGCTTTGAGCAGGCGACCAAGCGATGCCGCCGTAATGCCCTTGCCCAGACCCGAAACAACACCGCCCGTCACAAAAATATACTTCGCCATACAATCTCCTCCGTGTCTCTTCCATTTCTGTTGATTGTTTTTTCAAAAACAAAATCTAGCCCGAAGTCGGGCTGATTTTAAAAATACAATTGAAAAGCATCTAGAAAAGCAATTCGCCAAACACAAAAGTAACGCCCCGTCGAAGGGGCGTTAAGAAGGGTGGCTATTCCACCGTTACGCTTTTTGCCAGATTGCGCGGCTGATCCACCGGACAGCCTTTCTGTACCGCTAAATAGTAGGCCAGCAGTTGCATGGGAACAATGGCGCAGAGCGGAGCTAATGTATCCTCCATCGCGTCAATCTGCCATTGCTCATGTGAGTGTCCCTTTGCCCCTTCCCACGGGCCGTTGGTAACGGCGAGCACATGCGCGCCGCGCACGCGAACCTCTTCCATATTGCTTGCGACCTTTGCCTGCAGATCCGGCTGCGTTGCCAGCGCAACGACCAGTGAGCCTTCTTCAATCAGGGCGATGGTTCCATGCTTGAGTTCACCAGCGGCATACGCCTCCGAGTGGATATAGGAGATCTCCTTGAGTTTGAGCGCCGCTTCCATCGCAAGCGCATAGTCGAGCCCGCGGCCGATGAAAAACACATGCTTGACCGCAAACGAGCGGCTCGCAAAAAACTGAATCTGTTCTTTATTGTCGAGAATCTTCTGCATGGAAGCAGGAATCCGGCTCATCTCTTCGAGCCGCTGCTTCACCTGCTCATGTGTCATTTGCCCGCGCTTTTCCGCAAGATCTAGGGCACACAGATACATGACGATCATCTGCGTGAGGTAGGATTTTGTTGCGGCAACGGCGATTTCCGGCCCCGCATAGGTATACAGCACATGATTCGCCTCACGCGAAATGGTGCTGCCCGTCACGTTGCAAACCGCCATGGTGTCGCAACCAAGCTCTTTGGCGCGGCGCAGAGCGGCGATGGTATCCGCGGTTTCGCCAGACTGGCTGATGACCATGAACGCCTCACCGGGATCAATCAAATGATCGCCATAACGATATTCGCTTGCGATATCCACATCCACGCGGAGTTTTGCCATGTGCTCGGTGAATTTTTTGCCCAACATCGCAGCATGATAAGCCGTGCCGCAGCTGACGATGGTGAGCCGCGCCAGGCTCTTTGCCCGCGCCGCATCCCAGGGGAAGAGATCGGACTTGAGCGTGAAGTCCTTATTGACATATTGATCAAATGTCTTTTTAAACGCGTCCGGCTCCTCGCAGATCTCCTTCATCATGAAGTGCTCGTAGTTGCCCTTTTTTGCGGATTCCACATCCCAATCGATGTGCATCGGCGTCTTTTCAATGGAAACACCGAACTCATCGTAAAACTGGATGCCTTCCTTGCGCAATACCGCAATCTGGCGATCCTGAACAAAGCAAACATCACGGGTGTATTCCAAAAGCGCCGGTATATCGGACGCAACAATGCTCTCTTCCTTGCCGTGGCCTACGACCATCGGGCTGTCTTTGCAGGTGCAATAAATGGTTGAAGGATCATCCGCAAAAATGATGGCAAGCGCAAACGAACCTTCCAGCATGGCAACCGCCTGCGTCAGCGACGAGAGCGGATTGCCGCGGTAGAGATAGCCCAGCAGCTGGGCGACGACTTCCGTATCGGTCTGGGAGACAAACACGCAGCCATTCTTCTCAAGCATGGCTTTGATTTGTTGATAATTTTCAATGATGCCGTTGTGAACTATCGCAATGGATTTACGAGTGTCCGTGTGGGGATGCGCGTTTACATCCGAAGGTTCGCCGTGGGTTGCCCAGCGGGTGTGTCCAATGCCGGTTTTACCGCTGATTGGAGACTCCTCCAATAGATTTTTCAGGTTCTCAATCTTGCCCTTTGCCTTGCGGAGGGTGAGGTCACTCCCCGACCAAACCGCTAAGCCCGCGGAGTCGTAGCCGCGATAGGCAAGCGCTGTCAAGCCATTCATGAGTACGGGTACGCAATTCTTGTTGCCGGTGTATCCAACAATACCACACATGTGACAGGAATTCCCCCTTTGCCAAAAATGAAGCGTCCGATAATAAGCCGCCAACCGCCCACCCATTATCGGACGCAAAATCCTTTGGCTATTATACAAAACCCGATTGGCCGCCGTCAAGCAAATTTTATACGGGACGGACACAACTTCTTGCGCCGCCCCGTATTGTCAGATACATAATGTTGAAACGAGATCAACAACAATTTTTTGCTTATTTCTTCTCAAAAAAGCGATCGCCATAACCATAGTGTTCAAAGACATAATCAATATCCTTGTCGCCTCTGCCGGAGAGGTTGACGAGGATTGATCCACGGCTGTTTTCTCTGGCATAGCGGATGGCATAGGCCAGCGCATGCGAGCTCTCGATGGCGGGAATTATGCCCTCATAACGGCTTAGGAAGAAGAACGCCTCCATTGCCTCCTCGTCCGTCACGCTCGTATACTTCACGCGGCCGACGTCATGCATAAACGCGTGCTCCGGCCCGACGGAGGGATAGTCCAATCCGCTGGCGATGCTGTAGACCGGCAGGGGTTCGCCCGCCTCATCCTGCAACAGCAGGCTCTCAAAGCCATGTAGAACGCCTTTTTTGCCAAATGTGATGGATGCGGCGTTGTCCCCAACGCTGGTGCCGCGCCCCATCGGCTCTACGCCGACGATCTCCACTGGCTCTTCGTAGAAGGTGGTGAACAACCCCGCCGCATTGGAACCGCCGCCGACACAGGCAGTCACGACATCCGGCAGAAGCCCGGTCATTTCAAGGAACTGCTCCTTGGCTTCAATGCCGACCACCATCTGGAAGTCACGCACCATCTTCGGGAAGGGGTGCGGACCAACGACGGAGCCGATGCAATAGATTGCATCCTCATATTCGCCAAGGTAGGCCATGAACGCCGCGTCTACCGCCTCTTTAAGCGTCTTGAGACCATGCGAAACGGGGATGACGCGCGCGCCGAGCATCTTCATGCGGGTTACGTTGGGTGCCTGCTTGGCAATGTCCACCTCGCCCATGTAGATATCACACTCCAGACCAAAGTACGCAGCTGCGGTTGCGAGGGCTACGCCATGCTGACCTGCGCCGGTTTCGGCGATGAGCTTTTTCTTGCCTAGGAACTTGGCTAATAATCCCTCACCCATACAGTGGTTGAGTTTATGCGCGCCGGTATGGTTTAAATCCTCGCGCTTGAGATAGATCTGCGACTTGCCGAGCATTCTGCTCAGGCGTTCCGCATGATACACGGGCGTCGGACGACCCTGAAACTCCTTGCGGATGCGGCGCAGCTCGCTGATGAACTGCGCGCTGTGGCAGATGGTTTCGTAGGCGTCATCAATCTCCTTAAACACGGGAACGAGCTGCGGCGGCAGGAAGGCTCCGCCATATTCGCCAAAGCGGCCGTTTTCGTCGGGATAGAGCTTGACATAGTTCGTAAAATCTTTGTAGGTCATCATACTGTTTCTCCTTTGCCCGCCGTTGGCCGCGGACTTTTGTCCTTTCTTTATTCTCATTTTTAGAATTCGTGTTTTGTGGCAAACAAAAACGCCCTCGTCTCGACGCTTACGCCGAAACAAGGACGATGCTCTCGCGGTGCCACCTTGTTTCCCGAATGGAATTCGGGCTCTTTACGGAAATGCCAACACATTCCCCGCGATATAACGGTCACGACCCGTCGCAAGATACTTTTGTTTCCCCTGCGCGCTCTGCGGTCCATTTGAACGATCGTTTCCTGCCAGGCTTTCACCAGTCCCCGGCTCTCTAAGAGGTCGTATTCGCCCGTTATCTCCGCTTCACAGCTTATGAACGGATTATATCGAAGTGCCGCACATGCGTCAAGCATGATTTTTGAATTTTTAAACTTTTTTCTCCGAGATAGAAAATGTTTCACTTTAGTTGAACTTAGGTGTGTTATGTGCGATAATACACTCATGTTACAGGCGATTTCGATTTCTAGTGTGGCTCAATCGCTTAATCAATCGGGGAAAAGCCCACACGGAAAGGTTAATCACATGAAAAAAACGCTTTTGATTGGTCTTCTGATCGCCATGAGCGTTTTACTGTTCGGTTGCAAGAAAAATCCGGAAGGCGTTTTTGTCGATACACTTCCTTGCGATCAGGCTGCCGGATATACCTGGATTGCGCGTGCGGGCGCCGGAGACACCGGACAGGTCTACTTGGAGCAAACCTATCGCGATGATGAAACCTATCAGATGATGGGCGCAAGCGGGGTCATGGAGAACCAGTTTGCGGGTGTTGTTCCCGGAATCGCAACCGTACGTCTCTATTATGTACATGAGTCCGATTGGGACGGCATCAACAGTGGTGCGCTTGGTACGGCATATTACGAATTTCAGGTGTATGATGACTTAACGATTCGCCTGCTGTATTCCGAAATTGAATTGCCGGATAGCTATTGACGATTGAGGCGGAGTAATCTCTATGCTACAGATTGAACAAGCAAGCAAAACCGACCTGAGCGAAATATTGAATTTGCAGCGCCTTGCCTACCAGAG
>JAEWYV010000047.1 GCA_023458615.1 Bacillota bacterium | reverse complement strand
CTGCCAGAGAGCATAACGGTTTCCACAAGGGTTCGAACGGCGACGCGGCGTTTTTCCAAAACGATCTCCCGATACAGGTACAATTGTTTGCTTTGTTATTATAGCATAGTGACTGCAAGAATTCATCCGGCAGGGAACACAGCGGGAAAAGACTAAAAAAATATTTGTGATTTAACGCATTACGGTATAAAACTTTTTTTTTGCTATATTATAGTACTGTTATTTCGCGTATTACTGCATAGAACAGAATTATTCTGCTATACTATAACTATGAAGTTATTGCGCACGCTAAAAGAGGTGTTGTTTTCCTCCCTTCCGCTCGCCGCTATCATCATCGTCGTTTGTGTGTTCATCGCGCCGTTGTCCCGCGCAAGCGACTACTGGAAGCTGGCGGTCGGTTTCTTTGGCGTGGTCGTCGGGCAGGCGTTTTTCCTCGTGGGTCTGGATGAGAGCATTCTCCCCGCGGGCAAGCTGGTCGGCAGTTCGCTGCCAAAGCTGAATAAGAGCGTGTTCGTGATTCTCTTCGGCATTCTCTTTGGCATTCTCGCGACGGTTGCCGAGCCTGCGCTCGCCGTTCTCGCGCGGCAGACGCATATGATCCTGGGCGAGGTCAACCAGACGCTGTTTATCTGGATTCTCAGCACGGGCATCGGCTTGTTTGTCGGGCTTGCGCTCTACCGCGTGATCAAGAACTTTAGTATCAAGCTCACGTTTGCTATACTGTATCTGATGACGTTTCTGGTTGTGCTCTTCGTACCGGAGGAGTTTGTCGCCCTCGCGTTTGACGGCAGCGGCGCAACCACGGGGGATATCTCCGTGCCGTTCATCCTCGCGCTCGGCATCGGCATCTCCGCCACCATGTCCAAGCGCAAGACGAACGAGGACACCTTCGGCATCATCGGCATCGCCTCCGTGGGTCCCATCCTCGCGGTGTTTCTCTACGGAATCATCCTCAAGATTCGCTATGGCGGCGAGCTGCCGCCCGCGTTGCTGTATCTGCCCGGCGAGGTGGAGTCGGTTGGGGAGGTTGTGCTGTCGAATCTCGGCGGGGTGGCGATGGCGCTGCTGCCCATCATGCTCGTGTTCGTGATCTTTCAGTTTCTCTTTATCCGCCTGCCGAAGAAGCAGTTTATCCGCATGATGCTGGGCATTATCCCCGTGTATCTCGGGCTTTTGATCTTCCTCTCCGGCATTGACTATGGCTTTGCCTTTGCGGGCAAATATATCGGCGAGGTGTTTCTGGATGCCGCGCGTCCGGCGTGGTTTGCCTGGCTGCTGGTGCCGCTGGGGTTTATCCTCGGCGTGGCAATTACGCTCTCCGAACCTGCGGTCACGGTGCTGGGCGAGCAGCTGGAGGAGATCACCAACGGGCACATCCGCAAGGCGACGATCCGCTGGACGCTCGCCATCGGCATCGGGCTTGCGGGGATGCTGATGATGATCAAGATCCTAACGCAGATCAACATCCTCTACTTCCTGGTTCCGCTGTATTTTGCGGCGCTGGTGATGATGCTCTTTACGTCCGACCTGTTCGTGGGGCTTGCGTTTGACTCCGGCGGGGTCACGGGCGGGGCGCTCACCTCGGCGTTTTTAACGCCGCTGACGCTCGGCACCGCGCAGGCGGTTGCGCAAAAGGCGGGCGGCGCGGCGCAGTCCGTGCTGACCAACGGGTTTGGCATCATCGCGTTTATCTCGGTTACGCCGCTGATCACCGTGCAGGCGCTGGGCATTCTCTACACCCTGCAGGTGAAGCGCATGCAGCGCCGTCAGGAGGCCTACGAGATGCAGGAGTTCGACGAGCTGGCGCAGTATGAAGGCGAGACGGCGGACGAGGACGCGACAGAAGAAGAAGAAGTAAACGCGCCAGCTTTTGCGTCGGAAATAATAGAATCAACAGACGATTGGCAAAAGCCGAACGGCCTCGCCGATCCGGAGGTAGTTTATCATGAATAAATGCGCGCCGGGCGACCTTGCGTTCCTCGTCATCGTCGCCGGCAGAAAACAAAAGAGCGATCTGCTTAAGCACCTGCTGGCGCTCGACTGCCGGATTGTCAACACGCTCTACGGCAAGAGCTCCATTCAGGCGGGGCATCTGGTGGAGATGCTCGGCTTTGTGCCGGAGGAGAACAAGGTGGTCATCACCTGCATCCTCAAACAGGAAAAGGTGGACGGGGTGATGGAAACCTTGCTTGGCGAGTTCCGCTTTGGCAAGCCCAACACGGGCATCGCCTTCACCATCCCGATTTGCGGCGTGTCGCTCTAGAGTAGAAAAGCGCAAGCGCTAGAACAAACAAAAGATCAGCCCGTTTGAGTGAAGAAGGAGTAACCCTATGGATCAAAATTTAAAGATCAAGGCGCTGTTCATCATCGTCAACGCCGGATATACGGACGCGATTATGGAGCTTGTCCGCGCGGAAGGCGCGAGCGGAGCGACCATCCTCAACGCGCGCGGCGAGGGCGCGCGGCACGAATCCTTCCTCGGCATCACGGTGGACTCCGAAAAGGAGATCATCATGACCATTGTGGACGCCCAGACCGCCAAGCGCATCACCGCCGCGATGAAGGAAAAGGCGGGCTGGAAATCGACCCTGCGCGGCATCTGCTTCACCATGCCGGTGGATCGCGTGGTTGGCATCAACACCACGACGCTGGAGGAGCTGGAGAACATTGGTCAGTAAAAGGGGAGAATCGGATAGCGAGCGAAAAAGCCTGCGATAGCGGGCTTTTTTTGTGCGCTTGCGCGCAGAAAACGCTTGCGAAAGTAACAATGCCTGATATAATAAATCTATCAATAAACTCATAAAACCAAATCAGTTTCCTAAGTATTTCCAAAAAAGCTTTTTCTTTTCTCAATCGAATAACATTTACACAACGCAACTGAATATAGAGGTAACAATGACAAACCAACAGGAACTTTATGAAGCAACCCTCCGGCTCTATTGGGAGCAGGGGCTGAAGTTTACGATGGACGACCTCTCCGAGCGGCTCATGATCAGCAAAAAGACGCTCTACGAGCTGGTGCGCTCCAAGGAAGCGCTGATTACGCAGATGATCGAGCGCTATTTTGAGCTGCTCGCCGTGGAGCAGGACAAGATCCACGCGGATGGCTCGCTCTCCACGGTGGAGAAACTGCGGCGGTTGCTCTCCGCAATCCCCGCCTTCCCGATCCGGCAATATCACCTGAAGGAGCTGCGAACAACCTATCCCGCCGCCTATGCGGTGCTCAACGAGCGGCTGAGCAAGGGTTGGGAGCGCACGTTTTCCGTGATCGACCGGGCAAAGGCGGAGGGCGTGGTCGGGGAGATCGATAACGAGCTATTCAGCATGGTGTTTGCTTCGGCAATTGAGCGGTTTTTGGAGGAGGACTACATCGACTCGGAGCATTCGTTTCAAAACAGACTCGAACAGCTGGTCGATATTTTATTATTTGGAATTTGCAAAAATGAGAAATAGCCATTCAAGATAAGCTCGATCAATGGGTTATAACTTGTTATTTGAAATAAGCAGAGAGGGGATCATTTATGAAGCGCGCAAAGCAGGCAGTTCTACCAGCAGAGGAATCCACACCCCAACCCCGCAGAAAAAAGCGCAGAATCGGATTAAAGATCCTGCTCGCGCTGATTGTGCTTGCCGCGGCGGCATACGTCGTCTATTTTGTTCCGTTTGGCA
>JAEWYV010000046.1 GCA_023458615.1 Bacillota bacterium | reverse complement strand
TTGAATCGTCTCCAACACCTCCGCTGTGCTCTTAGCAAGACGCGCGGTGATGTCCTCCACCTTGGTTTCACCCTTGATGATCGCCTCGGAAAAACAGATGGTACGCCGAATTGAGGTCGGCTGTTCCAGATCGGTCATCACAACCGGAAAACCGCTCTTGTGGAGGCGAAACGCGATGCCGGTTGCAATATCCCCCGCACCGCGCACCCAAATGATCATATCGTTCATTCCTCTTCCCTTATCATGTCAATCCGGCGGCAACCCCGCCGAGCGAAGCAATCAGGACGCGTTCCGTCGTAGATTGCCTTAACTGTGTTGCGATTTCCAATGCCGCGGCTTTCATCGAGGCATCATCTGCCTTGTTTAACACGACTGCAAATCGTATTCCATCCGTAACACCCTTACGCTGTCCGCTTGGATGCGCCAGCACGGTTGCGATATCCTGCGTTGTGACGGTTTCCTCTATCGTTTTTCCGCAAAGCGCGGCATATAGTTCAGGTCGAAACACCGTTTCCCTTATCGGCTTGCCAAGAGCATCCAACCCCGCAACGGCAACGACGAGCTTCGTCTCCGGCGGAATCACCGGCTCATGTTCGGCGGGTGCTTTCAGTGGCAGACGCTTCGCTCCATCTGCTTCTACCAGTACATAGTCGGCTATTTGCTGCATTTGATCTATCAAAACATCCGGCGCGGAGAGTTTTCCGTCTTTGGACGGATTCCCAAGACAAATCACCCGCTCCCCATCCAGCGCGGTTTCTGCGTCCTGCAAGGTCGCATTCGTGAGTGTTGGTATCCCGTCAGGCGGAAAGATATTCGTCGTGGTCGTTACAATCACACGCGCGCCAAGAGCGCCAAGCTCGCGCGCAAGACGCAGCATCAGCGTCGTCTTCCCGCCGCCACCAACGATTGCCGTCACGCCGCGCGGGAGTTTCAAAGCGTTCGTTAACGAATCCTGATTTTGAACAAATATCGTTTCCAAATTAATTTCGTTCTCCCCGAAAGAGAATAACACCTTTTGATAAATACTGTCAATGTGGTGCCTGTCGAGCAGCAGAATTGCGCATGCGCGGTAACATTGCCAAAGCGTTTGCGTCGGGGTATAATGTGTTTCAAATGTCTTTTTCGGAGGAACGCGAATGAAACAACGCTTGGAAACCCAGTGCCTGCATGAGGGATATGCCCCGGCAAACGGTATGTCCCGCCAGTTGCCAATCTATCAGAGCACGACGTTTAAATATGATTCCAGCGACGATATGGGTCGTTTGTTTGATCTTGAGGCGGAAGGATATTTTTACACCCGTCTGGCAAACCCGACCAACGATGCCGTCGCCGCCAAAATCTGTGCACTCGAAGGCGGCGTAGCCGCTATGCTGACCTCATCCGGTCAGGCGGCAAACTTTTTCGCAATCTTCAACATCTGCGAAGCGGGCGATCACTTCATTGCGTCTACCGCAATCTATGGCGGTACCTTCAATCTTTTCGGCATTACGCTCAAAAAGATGGGCATCGAGTGCACATTTGTTGACCAGACGTTGCCGGAGGAGGAGCTCGCGAAATACTTCCGCCCGAATACCAAGGCGCTCTTTGGCGAAACCATCACCAACCCAAGCGTATCTGTGCTGGATATTGAGAAGTTTGCGCACCTCGCGCATGATCACGGAGTCCCGCTCATCATCGACAACACATTCGCAACGCCCGTTAATTGTCGTCCGTTTGAGTGGGGCGCGGATATCGTCACCCACTCTACCACGAAGTATATGGACGGACACGCGGTCAGCGTCGGCGGCTGTATTGTGGACAGCGGAAACTTCGACTGGATGAAGCATGCCAACCGTTTTCCCGGACTTACCACGCCGGACGAGTCCTATCACGGCATCGTATATGCAGAGCGCTTCGGCAAGGGGGCATACATCACCAAAGCGACGTCGCAGCTTATGCGCGACTTCGGCTCGATTCAGTCGCCCCAGAATGCATTCTACCTCAACCTCGGTTTGGAGACGCTTCCGCTTCGCATAAAGAAGCATTGCGAAAACGCGATGGCGGTAGCAAACTTTCTCCAGTCACAGGAAAAGGTTGCCTGGGTGCACTATCCTGATCTGGCGGGCGATGCCTACCATGATCTTGCGAAAAAATATCTGCCGAACGGTTCCTGCGGCGTGCTTGCCTTTGCGGTCAAGGGCGGCAGAGCAGCCGCTGTCAAGTTTATGGATCACCTACAGCTTGCAGCAATCGTCACCCATGTTGCGGATAGCAAGACCTGCCTGCTGCATCCTGCGAGCCATACCCACCGGCAGATGAGCGACGAGCAGCTCGCCGCCGCGGGCGTTGCGCCGGATCTGATTCGGCTCTCCGTAGGCATTGAAGATGTTTCGGACATTCTGGACGACCTCAAGCAGGCTTTGGAGAGCATCTGATTCTGCGCCCGCATAAGAGAACGCCGAGCAAACAAAAAGCCTGAGAGCGAACTGCTTTCAGGCTTTTGTGTGGTACCCCCTCAGGGATTCGAACCCTGGACACCCTGATTAAGAGTCAGGTGCTCTAGCCAACTGAGCTAAGGAGGCAAGTACCGATCTTCCTAGACACGATCTATCTGCGTTGCTAAGAATATCAAGAATTATTTAGCGGCCGACAGGCCGCTAACAAAAAACTTCTGGAGCGGGAGACGGGGCTCTTCGTTCAAACCTCTCGGCATTTGCGCTTCGCGCTTCGTGCCTGCGGGCTTTCGCTCCCCTGCCGCTAAAAACAATCCACCGGATTGTTTTCTTCACGCGGCTTCGATCCCCTCTGAAGAAAAATTGGAGCGGGAGACGGGGCTCGAACCCGCCACCTCAGCCTTGGCAAGGCTGCGCTCTACCAAATGAGCTACTCCCGCAAAAAATGCCGCTTGCGACTGCGGCGGAAAATCTTGGTACCCCCTCAGGGATTCGAACCCTGGACACCCTGATTAAGAGTCAGGTGCTCTAGCCAACTGAGCTAAGGAGGCACATCCGGGCACTCGGTCAAGCGGCGTTTCCGCCCGATCGACCAGAGCC
>JAEWYV010000045.1 GCA_023458615.1 Bacillota bacterium | reverse complement strand
TCCATGCAGCGATCCGCCGCAATGGTGAGCGAAAGATTGCCGCCGTTGTGGATGTCGATGATTCGTACGCCATCCGCACGTCCGCCGACCAGGCGGGATTCGCGCACGGAGAAAAGCTGTTCGCGGTTGCCGATATATTGTTTTTCTTCTGAATATTTCATTGGTACCTGCCGGTTGCGTCAAAGAGTGGTTGCAGCTGCGGATAGAGTGCGCTGTAGGTTTCGTAGAGCTTGTCATACAGCGGCGCAAGGGAAACATCCGGATGCTTGCGGTCGATGATGGCGTTTGCCGTTGCGGCGGCGGTTGCTGCGTCGGGATAGTATCCCAGCGCCACCGACGCGAGAATCGCCGCGCCGAGCGAGGCGCACTCGCTCTCGGCGAGCAGGGCGATGGGGCGTTGTGTCACATCCGCCTTGATCTGCCGCCAGATTTCGCTCTTTGCCCCGCCGCCGAGGGAGCGAATCTCCCCGACATGCAGGTGGTTGACCGCCTCAATGAGCTCCAGATTCTCGCGCAGCAGGCAGGCGACGCCTTCAAATATCGCGCGTAAAAAGTGCTCTTTCTTGGAATCCAACCCCATGCCGAAGAAAACGCCGCGCACGCTCGCGTCCTGATGCGGCTGCAAACTGCCGTTGAGATAGGGATAGGCGATCAGGCCGTTTGCGCCGGACTTGGTTTGGGAGACGATCTCGTCAAACAGGGCATAGACGGAGCGGTGTTCGCTCTCGGCCTGCGTTGTTTCCGGTTCGCAGAAGACATCTTTGAACCATTTGAGAAACATGCCAGCCGTCATGCTGATGGTGATCATCAGGTATCGCTCCGGCGCGATATGCCGGTAGACCGTAACGCGCGAAGGATGTTTTAGGTCAGGCGTGTCCAGCGTGGCGACGAGGCAAAGCGCGGTGCCCGTTGTCTCCGTGAGGATGCCGGGGCTAAGATTGCCCGCGCCGACCGCGCCCGCTGTTTGATCCATTGCGCCTGTAACGACTCGGACGTTGTCCGAAAGTCCAAGCGCTGCACGAATCTCCGGCAGGACGGCGGCGGGGACAACCGTGCCGCATTCGAGCAAGTCCGGTAGCTTCTCGCGATCAATGGCTGCGGCTTGCAGCATTTCATCCCAATAGTCGTCGGAGGAGAGTTGAAACCAGCCCGTGCTGGTGGCGAGCGCCTTTTCCGTGACGCAGGCGCCCGTGAGACGGAAGATGATATAGTCCTCCAGCAGCAGGAATTTATGCGTAAGGGTATATAGCTCCGGTTCGTGATTCTTTAGCCAGAGGAGTTTCGCAATCGGCGTGTAGCCGTTGAGCTCCGGCAGGCCGGTTTCGCGATAGAATCGCTCGGCGGGAAACTGTTCGGCAAGAAGTGTCGCCTCTTCGCCCGCCCGCTCGTCCAGCCAGACGATGGCGCGCGCGAGGGCGGTTCCGTCCTGCGCAACGGGAATCAACGTCTCGCCCTGCGTGGTGCAGGAGAGGGAGACGATGTGCTTCGGGTCGATACCGGCGCGGGCAATAGCCTCCTTTGCCCCGCCTAGCACCGCTTGCACATAGGTCTCCGCCTCCAGCTCGACATAGCCGGGGCGATCCGCAAGCAGCAGATACTCCCCGTTGGCGTGCCCCAGCATGCGCAGGTTCTGGTCGAACACGCAGGTTTTGACAGAAGTGGTTCCGATATCAAATGTCAGAAAATAATCCAATGCGTACCTCCGTTGCGATGGGGCGTATCAGCGGGTTAAACACGGACAAATTCGACGCCCCAAAGATCGCAGAGCATCTTCCAGCGCGCGGAGACATCGCCAAGGCTGATCACCTCGTGGTGCGTTCCGCCCGCGCGGAGCCAATTTTCGACACAGGTGGTGACGCCGCTATCCGGCCGCCAGAAGATATAGGGCATTTCGCAGCCGATCAGGTCGTTCTTAGGCAGGATATCGCCCGTCGCGGTGACGAGGCGGAATTTTTCTCCGCTCATTGGGGCAAGCGAGGTCAGCGTGGAGCGTCCGACTTCCGGCGTGAACATGATCGTCGGCGGGTTTTCCAGCCCGCCTTCGCCGAGGAAACGGTCGATGAGGCGGGGCTTGACATCTTTGCGATGCGTCGCCCAGTTGCCCTCGCCCGCGTGGCAGAAGCAGATGGCGTCCTTCTCAAAGTCCATCATGTACATTTCGGTAAAATTACCGCCGCCGTCGCCTAGCATGTGCGCCGCGGCAACCATAGAGGCGCAGACAAAGTCGCCCTCCGCCGCATAGCCAAAGCCGTCCGCCATGAGCTGGGAGGCGGCATAGAGCGGGAGCTGGCGGAAGCGCTTGTCGTCGCCAAAGATGTCAAACTGCGCCGTAAATGCGCCAAACCCCTTGTCCGTGAGCCAGCGCTGGAAGCCGAGATACATCTTCACAGCCTCTGCATGACTCTCATAACCCAGTTTGGGGTCCATGATAAACGTTGCGTGGTCCTTCTCGATCTGCGCATCGATTTCCTTTTTCGTGATCTCCTGCATCCGGGTGTAGACGGAGCCAATGGTGTCGTTGCAGATCTCCACGCCGATGTTGCGGTAGAAGGCCATGTCGTCGATTAAAATATCACCCATGCCGCACATGCGGCTGAGCACGCCAACCTTCATATTGCGCAGCGCGCGATAGGTCATCGCCGCGCGGGCAAAGTCCTCGACGAAGCGCACGAGGCGCGGGTCATGCCGCTCTCCGGCGAAAAACTGGCAGGAGAATCCGCTGCGGACAATCATATTCGCGTTGTCCTGCGCGCCGTGGATGCCCTGGTTGACGGTTAAATCCAGCTCCAGAAACTCATCCTTGACCGCGGAGTCCGGCTGTACGACAGCCAGCGCGATGGGCAGGCGGTTGTCCTTGAGCGCGTG
>JAEWYV010000044.1 GCA_023458615.1 Bacillota bacterium | reverse complement strand
GTGTGTTCTTAATTCCCGCGTTTGTCGGCGTGCTGCTCTCCTATGACTCGCTCCCGTTGGGAAACATCGTCTGCTGGATTGCGCGGGTTTCGCTGGATGTGATTCTGGGCGTTGCGCGCTATGGCGGCAGCATCACACTCAATCTTCCCGCGCCGCCTGCGATTTCGTATTTGCTTTGGCTAACCGCGATGCTCTTTGCCTCACGGCTCTGTCTTAGGGACGCAAAACAACGCGCTCTGTATTCCAGCGCATTGTTCGCTGCTTCGAGCGTGCTCTGGTTACTGTTGCAAAAGGCGGTTTTTTGACCGAACAATACTGAATTGTGGATAACTCGGTGCATTGTGTGAACAACCGTTTGGTCAATCCATAGTTCGTTCATCAAAAAACGGCCCGTTTTCGGTGATTTTGTCACGCTGGTTTGATTTTTTCCACCATTATCCACAGAGTTATCCCCAGAGTGTGGATAACTTTGTGGATGCGAATGATAAGAAACAATAGACTCGTTGATCGGAATAATCGGAGGTGGGTATATGGCAATGCTTCTAAAATTATCGCCGGAGGCGTTTCCGGCGTTGTATGAACTGATGCGACAATCCTTTCCGACCGCGGAGATTCGCACATACGAGGGCGAACTGGCCCTGCTCGCACGGGAGGATTATCGCGTGCTTGCCGTGATGCAGGAGGACGCGATTCAAGCGTTTATCGCCGAGTGGCGGCTGGATGGATTCTGCTTTGTGGAGCATTTTGCCGTGAATCCCAACACCCGCGGAAAAGGAATCGGCACGGATGTCTTTGGAACATATCTGGAGCAGGCTAATTGCCCTGTGGTGATCGAGGTGGAGGATGCGGACACAAAGGAGGCAACGCGGCGGATTGCGTTTTATGAGCGGCTGCATCTTCGCTTGAGTGAAATACGCTATCCACAACCGAAGCTCCGCGCGGGCGGGGAGCCGGTGCCGCTTCGCATGATGGTGTATCCCGATGCGGTAACGGAGGACGCGCTGCAAAGGATGCAGGAGCAAATCCTTTTCACGGTCTATCGCAATGGCGTACCGGCAGAGTGATGGAGGGCGGCTTTTCGCGCGGGAATCGTAAAGCGGGCGACAACGTAAGAACAATCGTTTGCAAGAAACGCGGAGGATGATATAATAACCCCTATGGATGGAATTGCTTTTCTAACAGCACTTGCGGGCTGTGCTCCGCTCGGTGGCGCCTACTATTTTTGCGGCGAGGACCCATATAGCCTCAACAAAGGCGTGCGGGCGGTTGTCGAGCGCACCAATCCCGACATGCGGGATATGAACACCACGTTTTTAAGGAGCCCTTCCGCGGCGGAAATTCAGGCCGCGGCAGAGACACAGCCATTCTTTGATGAGCTGCGCGTCGTGGTGGTGCAGGAGTTTGATGCAGACACCGCAAACGCCCTCGAGGGATATGTCAAATCCATACCGGAAACGACGGTGCTTCTTTTCGTCCGCTCGGGAAAAGCGCCCGCGACCAATCCGCTCTATAAGTCGATTGCCGCGCAGGATCACGCGGTCAGCTTCAACCCTCTAGAGCCGGATCAGGTACAGACTTTTCTGCAAAAACGGGCAAAGGAAAACGGCATGGCGCTGGATGGCGCGGCGGGCAGCCTGCTGGCGCAGTATCTCGGCGCGGATCTCGGCGCGCTGGAAAACACGCTTCTCATGCTCGGCGCGTATGTGGGGTTTGGCAATCGCGTGACGGTAAAGGCTGTAGAGGCATGCGTCAAGCCCAGCAGCGAATACGAGGTGTTTAAAATCATGGATCCCCTCTGGGCGGGCAACAAGCGCGAGGGGATTCGCATGCTTACAACGCTGCTCAACGATCCCGCAGAGAGCGCGATGGGGCTCTCCACGCTCTTTGAGCGAAATGTGCGCACGGTACTCAACGTCAAGCAACTCCTGCTGGGCGGCAAGAACGAAGCACAGATTGCGCAGATATTGGGCATGAAATCCTACCCTGTGCAGAAGGCTGCGGCGAGCGCAAAAAAGAGAAGCTATGTCCAACTCGTCAATATGCTGGAGGCGTTTGCCTCGATTGAATGGAAGCAAAAACAGGGACTGGCAAAGGCGGAGGAAGCCTTGATTCTCGCCTGTCAGGAGAATTTCTAATAGAATTCAAGTCGGCGAAGCCGAAAGGAGAATAGAATTATGATCAAGCATATTGTTTTTACGAAGTTTGAAAACCCGAACGAGCAGGCACCTGTTGCGAGCGATATGCTCCTCGCGCTCAAAGACACCATCCCGCAGATACGCACCATCGAGACCGGGCGGGACTTTAAACACAGCGAGCGGAGCTTTGATCTGGCGTTGATTGTGACGTTTGATACCAAGGAAGATTTAGAGGTCTACGACCATCACCCGGAGCACGAGAAGGCGCGCGCCTATATCAAGGCGCACCGCACTGCAACGGCAACGGTGGATTTTGAGTTTTAATTGATTTCGAAATATTACCGATCATGAAGCGAGAGGAGTAGTGTGAGGCATGCTGAAGTATATCGTATTGTTCAAGTTTCGCGATCCGGAGGAATGCCTGCCGACGGTGATTGAAAAGCTACATGGCATGGTGGGTAAGATTCCGGAGATTCTTTCAATGGAGACCGGCGCGGATATCTGGCGCAACGGCGAGCGGAGTTATGACCTCGCGCTGACATGCACCTTTGCCGATCTTGACGCCATCGCGGTCTACGACAAACACCCCGCGCACGAAGAGGCAAGGGAATATATCTATGCGCACCGGATCGATGGCAAGACCGTTGTGTATGAGATTGCATGACCGTTGAACCCGGACTACGTGACGGATTATGAAACGAGATTGCGCAAGCGTTGAACCTGATTTGACCGAATATAAGTGGAAAGATGATGAATGAATTTAAACTGGTATCCGAATATCAACCCGCGGGCGACCAGCCGCAGGCGATAGACCGCCTCTCAGAGGGGATTTTGCGCGGAGACGCGGCGCAGGTGCTGCTCGGCGTCACCGGAAGCGGAAAAACCTACACCATGGCGAAGGTGATTGAGCGTGTGCAAAAGCCGACGCTTGTCATCGCGCATAACAAGACGCTCGCAGCGCAGCTTTGCTCCGAGTTTCGAGAGTTTTTCCCCGACAGCGCGGTGGAATACTTTGTGAGCTATTACGACTACTATCAGCCGGAGGCGTATATTCCGTCTTCGGACACCTACATCGAGAAGACGACTGCAATCAACGAGGAGATTGATCGGTTACGCTACAGCGCAACCAGCTCACTCAACGAGCGACGGGATGTTATCATCGTCGCGTCCGTCTCCTGCATCTATGCGCTGGGAGACCCGGAGGAGTATATGCGCATGTCCGTTTCGCTGAGAAAGGGCATGCAGATTTCACGCGAAGAGGTCGTGCGAAAGCTTGTCGACATCCAGTTCCAGCGAAACGACATCGACTTTTCGCGCGGCACCTTCCGCGCGCGCGGCGATGTGCTGGATGTGTTCCCGATCTCCAGCGCGGGCACGGCGGTGCGTGTGGAGTTCTTTGGAGACGAGATTGACCGTATTATGGACATCAACTCGCTCACGGGGGAAATTCTCGGCGAGCGGGCCCATGTTGCTATCTTCCCTGCCTCGCACTATGCTACAAGCCGCGAAAAGCTGGAAGCCGCAATGGACACCATCTGGAACGACGCGCTTGCACGGCGCGATGAATTTAAGAGCAACGACCGGCTCATCGAGGCGCAGAGAATTGAGCAGCGCACGCAGTATGATCTGGAGATGATACGCGAAATTGGCTATTGCAACGGCATTGAAAACTACTCGCGCTATTTTGATGGACGAAAGCCGGGGCAGCCGCCATTTACACTTATCGACTATTTCCCGAAGGATTTCCTGGTCATCATCGACGAGAGCCACGTGACCCTGCCGCAGATTGGCGCGATGTATCGCGGCGACCTCGCGCGGAAAACCTCATTGGTGGACTATGGATTTCGCATCCCCAGCGCGTTTGACAACCGCCCTCTGAAGTTTCCGGAGTTTGAGGCGCGTGTGCCGCAGATGGTCTGCATCTCGGCAACGCCCGCAGAATACGAAATTAAGCGTGCAACACAGGTTGTGGAGCAGATTATTCGCCCAACGGGACTAATTGACCCGGAAGTGGAGGTTCGACCCGTCAAAGGGCAGATCGACGATCTGTTGGGGGAGGTTCGTTTACAGGCGCAGAAGGGCTACCGTACGCTGGTCACCACGCTGACCAAGCGCATGGCGGAGGATTTGACCGAGTATCTCGATGGCATGAAGATTCGCGTGCGCTATATGCACGCGGATATTGAGACAATTGAGCGCATGGAGATCATCCGTGACCTGCGACTGGGCGAATTTGACGTGCTTGTGGGGATCAATCTGCTCCGTGAGGGCTTAGATTTGCCGGAAGTGGGGCTTGTTGCGATTCTGGACGCAGATAAAGAGGGTTTCTTACGCTCGTCTACAAGCCTGGTGCAGACCATTGGCCGCGCGGCGCGCAATGTGGAGGGCAAGGTCATCCTCTATGCGGATGTGATCACCCCGTCCATGCAATACGCAATGGACGAGACCACCCGCCGCCGGACGATCCAGATGGCGTATAATGAGGCGCATGGCATTACGCCGCAGAGCGTCAAGAAGGCGATCCGTGAAACGCTGATCATCACAAGAAAGGTTGTGGATGTTGGCGACGAGATGAGCGCGGAGGACAAGGCAGCGCGCGTGAAGCTGCTCACCGAGGAGATGCGGCAGGCGGCGCGGGAACTGGAGTTTGAGCAGGCGGCAAAGCTCCGCGACGAAATTCGCAAGCTCTCCGGCGAAGAGGCCCTGGAGCGAAGCAGCAAACCAAAGCCCGGCACCATTGGCGCAAAGTTGCGCAACAAGGGCCGGTCGAGAAAATAGAGAAGCAATCAAAACGGGAGCTGGCGCTCCCGTTTTTGCTTGAATTCAGATGGATCAAGAAGAAGGTTTATTCTACGGATATGATGCGAATTGCGTTGGTATAGAGTCCTTGCAACTCCTCACGAAATCCCGCAACAAGTGTGCCGCGGTAGAAGTCCGTTACCGTTGTGGAGTGGATCACTCGCATGTCACCTAAGTAGATCATCACATGCGAAATGCGCTTTTGCTTCTCGCCGAGCAGGAAGATCAGGTCGCCGCGCTCCAGCAAGGGGATGGTGGTTTGGTCGCCCGAACTCTTGGCTACATAATCAAACTTCAGTGTTTTACCTTCGTAATACAGTACCTCAAGATGCGCCAACCCGGATGCGGTCGTTTCCCGGAACTGCTGGTTGCCCTTTAGTTGGGTTGCCCCCGCGCGGCGGAAGGCCCACCCTACGATGCCGGAGCAATCGTAGCTGGTTTCTCCCATACGGCAGAAGTTGTTATACGGGGTGCCGAGGCGGTCGTAAATCGAGGAGATGGTCGTCTCAATCAGGTGTGATTTCAAATCGGTCACCGCCGGCTGGATACGGCGCGCGGAGTCAAAATATTTCCAGATGGGCGCGGAGGTGAGCTGATCCAGCGTGGTGACCGTTCCATCCTTGACCCAAAGCATTTGATTATTGCCCAGATAGATGCCGCAGGCGGTGACATAGCCGGAGTCCGGCCCGCGCAGCACCACCAGATATTTTTCCACCTCTACCGTGTCGCCCGATCCATATTCCGAAAAGAACAACAGGTCGCCGCGCTCCAGAGAACCGTTGGCGGGTATATAGGACCACTGCATCTCTTGATCCTCATAGGTGGCGAGATTTCCGGCGGTGTTCCAGAGCTGAAAGAGCGTGGAGTTATATACGTCGTCATGATAGCCGATGGGATACTGCGCGAGGTCACTGAGTTCCTTGTGATAAAACGTATAGTAGCCGGGGTTGAAGTAAACGCCCATGCGGGTCAGTCCGTCAAAGATCAAGTCCTCTGTCGATGCGGCCTGTGTCTGCCGCTTGGCATAGGAAATCAGGTTTTCAATGTCAAACGCGCCCGTTGCCGCGGGCGTGCTGCCAGAGGATAAATATTGCTCGAGCGTGGCGGCGTCAATCTGCTTGAGCTGGTCGGGCTTTACATAGCCCATGTTGCCATCCTCGGTGATAACATAGGAGAAATTCTTATAGCTGCCGAGGATTCGCGCAGCGTGATAGCTTTCCTGCGCCAAAACGGGGCTTTCCTCGTCCGGTGATTTCATGATGGTGCAGTTGGCGCACTGCATCAACGCATAACCGCTGACTCCGCTAGCCGCAAGTGTGCTGGGGATGGTGTCCTCCGCGAGGACATAGCCCGTCTCGCCGGAAAACGCGGTGCGAATTTGATAGAACAGATCGCCCTCTGCGGAGGTTTGTTCGCCGAGGACAATCAGCTCGTTGAGAGTGCGGTCGGTCACCTTGTTGACCAGCTTGACGCTCTCGCCCCGTTCACTTGCTTCTTGATAGAGCAGGATTGCTCCCTTGAAACCAACCAGCTTGAGAGTCGGGAGCTGCAGGAGCATATTGTCCCGCGCGCTCTGCCCGATATGATCCACGGGTTCCGCCGTCGGTTCCGGCGTTGCGGTTGCAACCGGTTCCGGCGTTCCCGATAGAATGACGATATGCGGCGTTTCGCTCGCCAAAGGGGTTGGGGCTGGCAGTGCTTCTGCTGTTTTGTCTGCACAACCTGTGAGCAGCAAGAGAGCAAGGCAGCCGAGGAACGGTAACAATCGTTTCATAGACCCTCCGGTGAATAAATGAAAAAGGGCGGGATTTTAACCCATATGCAACTATAAAAAAGTAGTGCTATTGATCATCAGTATACACGAGCGGGCGAAAAAAACAAACAACGGGACACAGAATAAACGCCGTGCAGCATGGAATGCGGCACGGCAGGTGGAAAATGGTGAATTGTTACACGCTGTTACATTCTGATTTAAATCTTGTTACATTTTTTGGAAGGCATGTATCAAAAACAACAAAAGTTTGAAGAAGCCTTTCTAACTTTCTGGATTCTGCAATTCGAATAAATAAAAGAAATACACAAATAGTGGGGGAATAACTGCGCTAGAAAAGCGAAACAATGGCGTTTACGGAGATACAAAGGCCTTTTCCTTCGTCATTCATGCCCTCGGTGGTGGTTGCCTTAATCGAGACGGCATTGGGGGATATGTGCATCGCTTCCGCCAGGCGCGCCTGCATCGCGGCTGCATACGGCTTGATCTTCGGGCGCTCACAGATGATTGTGGCATCGACATGCGCAACCCGAAGGCGGAGCGCCTCTATGCGACGGATCACCTCGCGAAGCAGTTCGATGCTGTCGGCACCTTCATAAGCGTTATCTGTATCGGGAAATAGTCTGCCGATGTCGCCCAGCCCCGCCGCGCCGAGCAGCGCGTCCATAATGGCGTGGGTCAGCACATCCGCATCCGAATGTCCCAGCAAGCCCTTTTCAAACGGAATTTCCACCCCGCCGAGGATGAGCTTACGCCCCTCGACAAGCCGGTGTGTGTCAAAGCCCGTGCCAAAGCGTGCGTAGGTTGCCAACGCCAGCGCCCAGTCCTCACCCGTGGTGAGCTTCTGGTTTGCCGCCTCGCCTTCGGTGAAGACAAATCGGGGTTCATATCCCGCGGCGATATAGAGCGCGCAGTCGTCCGTAACGACAGAAAGATCTCCGGTATCATAGGCTTGCTTGATGCGGTTAAACTGAAACGTCTGCGGCGTCTGCATGCGGATGAGCTTGCTGCGATCGAGCGGTAAAACTTTGCCGTCATCCAGCTGAACGATGGTGTCCGTGACGCGCCCGGCGACCACGCCGCTGCCGTGTGCTTCTGCGCTCTTGATGCTTTCGAGTACCGTTTCAGGAGTAACCATGCAGCGCGCTGCATCGTGAATTGCGACGACGTCAACATTCGCCATCGCCGCCAGCGCGTTTTTCACCGATTGCGCGCGGGTCGCTCCGCCCTCGACGATTTTGCGCGACACCGGGCAAGCAAGCTCCTCTACAAACGCGCGCGTCGCGGGAGAAACGGCGAAGATAATCTCCTCCGCGCCGCCGAGGACGAGCGCCTCTAATGAACGCTCAATGGCGGTCCTTCCTGCGATGGGGGTAAGCAGCTTGTCAAACCCCATTCTTGTGGAGCCGCCCGCGCAGAGCAATATGGCAGCCGCGCGGCTCATCGGAGCTCGTCTCCGCTGAGTACGGTATACATGGTTGCGGCGTCCTCTTTGTGGACGCTTTCCTTCAGGCTCTCTACCCGAACGAGCAGATGCTTTCCGCCAAGTAGCAGATCCAGCGTGTCCCCAACCGAAACCTCGGCGGAGGGCTTTGCCACCTTGCCGTTGATGCTGACGCGGCCTGCACCCGCCGCCTCGTTGGCAACGGTGCGCCGCTTGATGATGCGGGAAACCTTTAAGTATTTATCCAAACGCATATGCTTTTCTCTTTCTGAATCTGTTTTGCCCTACTTTTTTCTGCAATGCAGGAGCACGAAACCATGTTACGTTGGAAGACTGTCTTTGTCAAGGTTGACAGGCCGAGTAAAAACGTGTATCCTAATTCGCATCACGGGGGCGTCCGGAAGAACAGCCGGACTGAGAAGTACCCTTGGAACCTGTTGGGTCATGCCATCGAAGGAAAGTGATACATATCGCAGCTTCTTTTTGATGGTCGTCTCACTGGCGACTATTTTTTTGTGGAAAAAGGAGAATGAAACAATGGAATTCAAACTGTTCAGCAAACTCGCCTCGCTCGAAGGGATCGAGCTGTACATGCTCTTGGGTGGGCTCGTCCTCCTAGGCGTGCTCATCGCGGTGGTTGTTTCCTATGCCAGGCGCGCAAAGGCGCAGGCGGCAACCCAGCCGGAAACATTGGGCAAACCCAGCCGCACACAGTCGCTCGTCTACGGCGCGCTTTCGATCACGCTTGCGTTCGTGCTGAGTTATTTCAAGCTCTTCTCGCTGCCGCTGGGCGGAACCATCACGCTGCTCTCGATGTTGCCGATCTTTGCCTATGCCGCCTATTTCGGTCCGGTCTACGGCTTCACCGCGGCGTTTGCGTTCTCGCTGTTGCAGGTGGTGCAGGGGGCATACATCGTGCATCCCGTGCAGTTCATTCTGGACTATTTCGTGGCGTTTACACTGCTTGGCACCGCTGCGTTTTTCCCGAAGAACCTGCCGCTGGGCGCGGCTGTCGCAGGGTTTTTGCGGATGATGGCAAGCACCGTTTCCGGCGCGGTCTTCTTTGGCTCCTATGCGGCGGATTACGGGTTCAGCAACCCCTGGGTCTATTCGCTGATCTACAATTTCCTCACCATCGGCGTGGATACGATTCTCTGCGTCGTCGTCGCCGCCCTGCCGCCGGTGCAAAGGCTGTTTAAACGGGTGTTTAGCAAGGGGTAAGGGACTTTTCAACTGAATTTGGAGTAAAGCAAAACCCCGTGGCATGAGCTGCGGGGTTTTGGGGATATCAATGAAGCTATGTGATACCAGAATTACTAAATCAAAGACCGAGAGTATTTGAAACTCTTGAGGGCTTTTGCTATAAATGCTCACTTTCTTTATTTACCGGGATTGCGGAAGCCAATATCACGTCAATATCAATTATCGGAAGAGTAACTGGCTTAACTTGAGCAACAGCAGTTACTTGAGATATCAGAGCACGCATGTATGGAATCAGGAGAGAAAGCATCGGATGCTGTAAGGAATCCCTGTCAATACCTTCGCTAATCTCAAACTCACCAGTTATCTTAACAAAGCACCAGAAAGGGGGTTCTTCTACATCTTTAAAAAGTTCACATTCGAGAGCTAATAATTCATGACTGTTTTCATCGTTGATAGCGCGACCCCACGAAAACTGAGGCGCAAGCTTGACCGTTTTATTAGTCTCCCAATTTGGATTGATGTTAAATTTGATCTCGTCAACTTGATAGTTTGTGAGTTTAATTTTGCTGTTCTCCATACTTCACCTCAATTCAGATTCTCGGCAGTTCGGGGTTGATATTGCAGAAGGTTTCCAACTTTTGCTGTTCGAATCTCGGAGAAATTGAAGCGGGGTTCATCAACAATTCTTTGACTTTCCTTCCATTCAGAGTATTTTTCCTCTAACTCTAAATGTTGCTCAATGGCTTCACATACAAACTCATTGAGCGTAATGCTCCTCCTATATGCCTCTTGAGCAGCTTTTTTGTGCAATGCGGGGCTTACCCTGACATTAAATACGCCTTTATAAGGCTTTTGTGGCTCTTTGTTCAATTCTTGGCAAAGCGCCAAATAATCATCGACAGATTCATGAAAAGCATCTATAAATTCAGTTACACTTTCAGCTTCTACAATGATTCGATCATTGATACCCATTACTACACCAAACAAAAGGTTTGAATCAGAATCGAACTCAATCTTTGTCTGATAGCCTTTGTACTCAATAATATCTGACATTAAACAATCTCCTCCTCCTTAAGAAATCTCACTAACTCATCAATTGTTTTCTTGCCAATTGTGTTCTCGGGATGCGGTCTATGCATATAAAAAATACTTTTCGAAACGGGATGGATGAAGGACACCCGCGAGCCAGCGGTGTGTCCCTTTTGATTCTCTATAAAACCAAGAGAGTTCATCAGAGTCTGAACTTCTTTATATGTAAAGCTACCTGATCTTCTCAACAGCTTATCTAGCAGTTTCGCAGACCCCATTCAAACCTCCAACACGTAACTAAATATTAGTTACATTCATACATTACATTAGATTATTAA
>JAEWYV010000043.1 GCA_023458615.1 Bacillota bacterium | reverse complement strand
GCTGTATGCCCATGAGCGACGAGTAGCTGGAGAACTTGGTGGTCGTGCCGAGTACCTCTTCTCCAACGGCAAATTCATCGTCCAGATTGCCGTTTTCCAAGGCAATCAGCGCGGTCATAATCTTGGTAGTGCTCGCAGGATATACCTTTTGATCCGCATTGCGCTCAAAGAAGACGACGCTGGTGTCATTGGCATCCAGCACGATGACATTCGGCGTTTTAATAGATTCGTAATCGTATTCCGCCAGAGCCAGTGACGGTATTCCCAGCATCAAAACTGCTAAGAAAATGCTCAGGAATCGTTTCATTCTTGTCTCCCGTTTACGTGGTTATCGACTTGCAGTATAGCAAAAATCACATCTATTTAATAGGGGTATTTCGCTTTTGTGATTGATTGTTTACATTCCCGAAGCTATACTGAAACCGAAGGTTCCAAGAGTAAGACAATGATTTCAATCTGACAATGAAACTAATTTCAACACGCGAAAGGAGCGATTTTTTATGACAAAACAATTCCGTTGCCCGGTTTGCGGGTATGTTCATCTGGGTGATTCCGCGCCGGATTTCTGCCCCGTCTGCAAGGCCCCGGGCGATTCATTTATTGAACTTTCCAGCGAGGCAAAGCAATATGCGGCCGAACACGTAGTCGGCATTGCAGCCGGTGTCGATGCTGAAGTTTTAGAAGGTCTTCGCATGAACTTCACAGGCGAGTGCACCGAAGTGGGCATGTATCTCGCCATGGCCCGCGTTGCGGAGCGGGAAGGATATCCCGAGGTTGCCGAGGCATTTAAGCGTTATGCGTTTGAAGAAGCGGACCACGCCTCCCGCTTTGCGGAGCTGCTTGGTGAAGTGGTCACCACCTCAACCAAGACCAATCTCGAGCTGCGCGCCGCCGCCGAATTTGGTGCATGCGACGGAAAAACAAAGCTTGCAAAGCGCGCAAAAGAGCTCAATCTCGATGCCATTCACGACACTGTGCACGAGATGGCACGGGACGAAGCGCGCCACGGCAAGGGCTTTGAAGGCTTACTGCGGAGGTATTTTGCATGAATCCCCTCAATACCTACCTAGATCATACCCTGCTAAAGGCGGATGCGACGCCTGCGGATATCCTCGCCGTCACTGCCGAGGCTAAAGCCTATCAAACCGCAAGCGTATGCGTCAATACCTGCTACACCACGCTGGTGGCCAATGAATTGCGCGGCAGCGGGGTGAAAACCTGTGTTGTGGTCGGCTTCCCGCTTGGCGCAATGGCAACCGCCGCCAAGGCACTGGAAGCCGCGCTCGCCGTCCGCGACGGCGCGCAGGAGATCGACATGGTTATGAACATCGGCGCCGCGAAAGCAGGCGACTGGGCGGCTGTTCAGGCGGATATCGCAGCGGTTGTACTCGCCTCCAAGCCTGCTATCGTGAAGGTTATCATCGAAACCTGCCTGCTAATAGATGACGAGAAAGTGCAAGCCTGCCTCGCCGCAAAGGCTGCCGGTGCCGCGTTTGTAAAAACTTCCACCGGTTTTTCCACTGGCGGCGCTACACCGGAGGATATCGCGCTCATGCGAAAGACGGTCGGCGAAGCACTCGGCGTAAAGGCCAGCGGCGGTGTTCGCACACGTGAGCAGGCACTGGCAATGATTGCCGCGGGCGCAAGCCGAATCGGCTGCAGTTCCACGAAAAAAATAATGGAATAAAGCCCTGGCGCTTGTTCACAATTTACTGCCAATAAGCGTGTAACTCAAGGGAGCCAACTGCGTGAAAACCGCATTTTGGCTCCTTTTTTTATATTTTTCCCCCACTTTGCGTGTTTTACCTGTGAAAGGATTAACAATTTATCCATAGATTCTTCACAATAACCCCGATCATTCCCCCCCGTATCCTATGTTAAACTATAGTTGCATTGGAATGGGAATTTTTATCTAGCAAATTGCAATCCTTCTGATCAATGATTGATCAACAAGCGGCGCAAACAAATCAACTCCCGCCTGCCCTCGCAGCGATTGCGCAGGGATTGCTGCGTTCACGCGGCATAGGCCAATGCCCGGCAAACGAAGATTGAACCGATTCTCAAGCGAGGAGCGTGAAACAAATGGATCAAAACGACGGTGGTTACGGATATCCGCCATATGAAGAAGACCCGCGCTTAACCGGACAAGAATCCGGTGCGCAGCAGGGGTATCGCGGCGATCCTGCAGCCTATGGGATGGATCCCTCGCAGCAGTATGACCCGAACGCCGGTGCCTATAACCAGGGTTATGCCGATCAAGGTTATGCTGATCAGGGTTATTCCGCGCGCCAATCGGCACAGGATTATGTGGATCCTTCCAATCCCTACGCACCGCACCCGATCGATCCCAACTATGGATATGATTATGCGCAGCCCTCTGGCACCGGATACGATGCACAGCAAAACTATTACGCCCAGCCACAACAGCCTGCGCGCGGATACTCTGCGCAGCAGCAAAGCGGCGGTTATTATGACGATCCGGACAGCATGTATGCCACACGCCGCTCCGGCACGGATTATTCCCAGCGCAGCGCAACAGGACGCACTACCATGCCCACTGGCGCTTCGGAATACGGTTCCTATTCGTCCCGCAGCACCGGACGCACACAGATGGACGAAGGCTACAGCACGCGCAGTACAACGAGCCGCACACGCATGCCGGAAAATGTCGATGAATACGAACACCGCAGCGCTACGAGCCGCACGCGCATGCCGGAAGGCGTTGACGAATACTCCACACGCGGCAACACCACGCGTTCACGCTATCCGCAGACAGAAGATCGTTACTCCCGTGATATGGACGACGAAGAAGAGCGCTATGAACGCCCGCGCTCCAGTGGCGGAAAGAAAAAGCGCAGCAAGTTTGGAAAATTCATGCATGCGCTTGGGCTCTATCTGGCGCAACTGCCGGTTAAGACGCTGGTGATCATTGGCGGAACGTTCGCCATGGCGCTTGTCGCGGTAGTTCTTCTGGCGGTACTGCTGCCAAACAGCGAACGCGCCGAGAAGCCGGATGACGGTCAGCTCGCCATTTCGGACCTCACACCAACGCCGACACTCGCGCCAACCGATACACCCGCGCCGACGGAAGCTGCCACTCCCGAGCCAACCACACCGGTGCTGGCAGAGCGAATCGACAAAGTCGGCATTATCAATGATGCAATCCCCGCAATTCAGGAACGCCTTGTGGATCTCGGCTATATGGAAAAGCCAGCGGACGGCTACACAAACAAGTACGGCCCCGCAACCAAAACCGCCATCCGCCTCTTCCAGATGAAGAACTTTGAAAGCTCCAAGGATTGGGACGGTATCATCGGCAACGGTACATACTCACTGCTCATGAGCGATCAGGCAAAGGCCTATTATCTTTCTCGCGGTGATGGTGATGACCGCACCAAGGAAATCACCAAGCTGGTAGACGACGTCACCAAGCTGCAGAACAGGCTCATTGAGCTTGGTTATCTCACAGCAGGCAGCGCAACGGGGCTCTACGGTGCCACCACGGTGCAGGCTGTGCAGAAGTTCCAGGAATATCATGGACTGGAGCAGATTGACGGCAAGGCCGGTCAGGAAACGTTGAAGCTCATCTATAGCGCCGAGGCGATGGACGCGACCACGGGCGCAGCAAACAACAAGAGCAAGGCAAAGGCTTCCACCTCCCCGAGCGTCTCTCCCAGCGCAGGCGCGACGACAACGGCAGTCCCCAGCACTTCGCCCGCGGCATAAGCGTAATAGTAGCTACAAAACACATCAAAGGACGCCTGCACGGCGTCCTTTGCTTATGCGTATTCGATTCTTGAAGGCAAAAAACCGACTAGTTATCGGTAAGGAAGAACTCCAACATCTCCATAGGGACATCCATTCGCTTTGCCGCTTGCTCTTTTGTCATACCCTGCGCGAGGAATCTGCGGGCTACATCCCCCATATGCTCTCCAACCTCGATGATATGCATATCCGCGTCATAGAAGCGGATCACGCGCTGTCCCCAGCCGTGTTCCTTGAGCGGATGCACCAGCGTTACGCCAAATGCCTCTAAGCGCTTTAAAAATCCATCCATGTCGTGCTCGTCAAAATAGAGCTCTGCATCGTTGCCGCCGAAGGAGATTGCGGATTCGTCACACTCAATAAACTCCTTCCAAGAGGATACTGTTTGCAGGAAGACACCGTCTTTGTAGGCGACGTGAACCCCAAGATCCATGCCCACCTCGCAGCCAAGCAGTCCTTCATACAGTGCCCTTGCGCGCTCCATATCGCGTACAGCGATCAAGGTTCCCGAATACTTCATCAGTTCCTCCCTTTTTAGCAACTTTGCCCTGAGTGGTTTTATCGAATTTATCATAACATCCTGAACTGCAAAATGCTATTGAAGAAGAAAAAAGCAGCCCGCAGATGAATCTGCGGGCTGTCTTGCAGTTGCTTTACAGCAGTGACTTATTTCTTCACTGCATCCCAGAACATCTTGAGGCCGGTGCCGGTCACGCCGAAGCCGGTGAAGTTGGTCTGAGCCAGAACGTCGTCAGCATAGAACACGATCGGGATGATCGGCATATCGTTCATCAGAATCGCTTCTGCTTCATGATACATCTGCATACGCTTTGCCGGATCCTGTTCTGTTCTCGCACCGATGACCAGTTCGTCATACTTCGGGTTGTTATAGTGACCGTCGTTCGTGCCGGCAGTCTTGGTGAAGAGGTCGAAGAACGTTGCGGGATCGGTGTAATCGCCGAGCCAGCCCTGACGTGCGATTTCGCAATCAGAGGTCTTGCGGTAATCCTGGAAGGTTGCCCAATCCATGACGGCGATTTCAACGTCGATGCCGAGGTTCTCTTTCCACATCTGCATAATCGCTTCGGCAACCGCCTGGTGGCCGGTGTTCTCGTTGACGGAGAACTCAAGTTTCGGGAAGCCTTCGCCATTCGGGTAACCCGCGGCAGCCAGCAGTTCCTTCGCCTTTGCAACGTTTGCAGCGTAATCCGCGCTCATGTCGCCGCCAACCACATCGCCAGCGGTCTTACGGAAGTCGGAGCCAGCGGTGGCATCCGGTACGCCGAAGGGAACCAGAGAGTACGCCGGAATACGGGAAGCATTCCAAACGGTCTTGTTGAGGTAGTCGCGATCGATCGCGAGGGAGAGTGCCTTACGGACGTTGAGGTCCTTGAGCTGTTCAAGACCACCATCGATCTGCTGGATCTCGAGGTAGTACAGGCCGATGTTACCATACTGCTTGTACTCCGGCGTTGTGCTCAGAGCGGCAAGTTCATCGGACGGGAAGGAATCAGCAAGATCGAGATCCCCTGCCTTGAATGCGGCAAGAATGGCGTTATCGTCATCCGAGAGCATGAAGTTGATCTTCTCAAGCTTCGTGGAATCCTTATCCCAGTAGGTCTTGCTCTTGGAGAGAACGAGCTGGCTCTCATGCGCGAACTCGGAGATGCTGTAGCGGCCGTTGGAAACCTGCGTTGCAGCTTCCGTGGACCAGCCCTCGGGATTCGCTTCCACGATGTCCTGACGCAGCGGCATCAGGCTCGGGAACGCCAGAAGGTCCTTGGTGTAGGGGACGTTTGCGGTGATATCGAACTCCAGCGTCTTGTCGTCAACAGCGGTGACGGAGAGCTGATCCGGCGTGATGGTGCCCGCGGCAACATCATGTCCGTTCGCGAAGAAGTCCTGGCCGATGTAGCCATAGGAAGAACCGGTGGCCGGATCGCAGAGACGTCTCCAGGAGTAAACGAAATCATTCGCGGTGACGGGTTTGCCGTCGCTCCACTTGATGTCGTCACGCAGCGTGGCAACCACGTGCGCCGTGCCGTCGGCATTGTCAGTAATCGTGACATCCTTGGCCTGACCGAGCGAGAACGAACCGTCGGTATTCGGTCTGTAAAGACCTTCATACAGGTGCGCGATGTAGATCATGCCATCGACCGACTCATTCATGTTCGGGTCGAGGGTTGCCGGTTCTGAACCAACGCAGACCGTTGCGCCTTTTTCAGTCGCTTTGCAGGCAAACATGCCGAATGCGAGCATTGCGATCATCACAACGGTAAGGATCAGTGTCAGTGTTTTCTTCATTCCTTCATCCTCCTTGATTTTTGTTTATCAGGCCGTTGCCTGTGGGGAGCGGTGTTAGATTTCGCCAGCGAAATGGCATGCAACGTGATGTCCGGAGCTCAGTTCCCTGAGTTTGGGCCCTTCCTGCATGCAGATTTCCTTGGCGTAGGGGCAGCGGGTCGAGAACACGCAGCCCTTCGGGGGATTCAGCGGATTGGGAATTTCACCCTCAAGAATGATGCGCTTGCGGGCGCGGTTTACCTTCGGGTCTACCGAGGGAATCGCGGAGAGCAATGCACGTGTATATGGATGCGCCGGGTGCGCGTGGAGTTCTCTCGTATCCGTAAGCTCAACGATTTTGCCAAGATACATAACGCCAATGCGCTTGGAAATATGCTTCACCACAGCAAGATCGTGCGCAATGAAGAGATAGGTTAATCCTCGCTCCTGCTGCAGACGTTCGAGCATGTTGATGATCTGCGCCTGAATCGAAACGTCCAACGCGGAGACAGGCTCATCGCAAACGATGAATTCCGGTTCCACCGCCAGCGCACGGGCGATGCCGATACGCTGCCGCTGTCCGCCGGAAAACTCGTGCGGATAGCGCGTTGCCTGTTCGCTATTGAGACCGACCTGATCGAGCAGGTTCGCAATTCGTTCTTTTCGTTCCGCCTTGCTTTTGGCCAGCCCGTGAATATCGACCGGTTCGCCGACGATGTCGCCGACCGTCATGCGCGGGTTAAGCGAAGCATACGGATCCTGAAAGATATACTGCATCTTACGGCGATAGGCCTGCATCGGAACGCAGGTGATGTCCTTGCCGTCGTAGATGATCTTTCCGGCAGTCGGCTCATAGAGTCGGAGCAGGGTGCGTCCCGCTGTGGTCTTTCCGCTACCGGATTCACCAA
>JAEWYV010000042.1 GCA_023458615.1 Bacillota bacterium | reverse complement strand
ACTGAAACATCGAGCCGCTGACGTCGAGCCAGGATTCATCGATGCTGAAGGGCTCCACCAAATCTGTGTACTGTCCGTAGATTTGATTGATTTTCTCACAGTATTCCTCATAGAGGTGGTGATGCGGCTTTACCAGCGTAAGTTGGGGGCATTTCTTCTTGGCCTGCCAGATTGTCTCCGCCGTTTGAACGCCGTAACGCTTCGCAAGTTCGTTTTTTGCAAGGATGATCCCGTGGCGGCTGTCTGGATCGCCGCAAACGGCCATGGGAACGGCTCTAAGCTCCGGCCTGCTGATGCATTCAACCGAAGCAAAATAGGAGTTACAATCGCAATGTAAAATGGTGCGATCCATTCTTTGCCCTCAAAAAATGTTTCTCAATGTGCCAGACGTCTGCCTTGCATGCCGTAGTTAGGTGAGCAGCAACGATGCAAGACCATTATAGCAAACATTTGTTCGGGATACAACAGCGTAAAAAAGATGACGGCAAACAGATGGTCAAAACCAGTGAATAGAGCAGAAGACCCCGGAAACAATCTGCTTCCGGGGCCTTGTATGTTGCGCAAGAGCGTTTTGGTGCCCTTTATCAACTTGTTATGGGATACGATATGCTTATTGCGCGTAGTCGGAAAGGTCCGCTGCCGAACGTATACTAACGATGTCCCCTTCCGATAGGCCGGAGACGATCTCCGCGGTCGTACCGTCGGTTAAACCAACCTCCACGCGAACCTTGTTTTGCGGGTCACTCGCGAGCGTCACATAACTGCCATCTGCGTCCTCCTGCAGAGCCGTTACCGGAAGCGTCAAAACGTTCTCCCGTTGCTGGATAATAATGGTAACCGTGCCGTTGAGGCCGGACTTTAGCGTGCCGTTATCGATCACACTGAGCGTGACGAGATAGGTAGTAAACCCGTTTGCAACCTGCCCGATGGGCGAAATCTTCGTCACGATGGCATCAAAGTCGTGATCCTGAACGCCGTCAAACCGCACGGTGCCCTTTTGGTCAAGCGCGATGTTGAAGATGTCCAGCTCGTCTACGGAGATGGTGAACTCAAACTGCCCGCTGGGATACAAGTCCATGAGCTTCACTCCGCTCGGATAGGTTCCCTCCGGAACGATGGAGGCGATGACGCCGTCCTGTTCGGCTAAAATCGCGCCCTGCGCTTGCAGGGCCTTTGCGGCGGTCAAATCCTTTTGCGCCTGCGTCAACTGCGTCTGCGCGGAGAGATAGGACTCATCGGCTTCGACATACTTTACTTGCGCGATCGCCAGCATAGGCATCACGTAATCGTTCAGCGAAACTTTAACATCCGTCACGATGCCGCTGTCTGCGGGCACGTAGTAGGGGAGATCCACCTGGGCGGAACCGCTGCCGAGCAGCTGATCGTCCTTGTAAATTTCGACCGTATCGTTCAAAGCAACCTTCTTGTCCGGGAAGCTGACCGTTACCGCATCACCATCGATTTTTGAAACGTGACCCTTGACGCGATAGTGACCGGAGACAACGGTGACTTCCTCGTTGATCGTTACATCGCCGCTCTTGAACTGGGCGGTCATTAATCCGTCGGCGGAGATGAGTGCAATGCCACCCTTTTCGGCAACAACCGCGTCTACGGAGTAGCCCTCTTTGATGTAAATCTCCTTGACATAACCTGTCACGCCGGCGGTGATCTTTTTATCGCTGCGGAAGGAGAGGGCAAGACCCTGCACCTGTTTTTCCAGCTGGCTGACCGTGGTATTGAGATTGGCGATATTTGCGGCGAGCGCGGAGGAGTCAATCTCCGCAATGGGATCGCCCTTCTTTACGGTATCGCCAATCTTGACGTTCACATCCGTAATCTTTACGTTGGAAGTGGCTTTTTGCTCGGTGGGATCGACAAATTTCAGTACGCCGGGCGCAGAAACCGTCTGCTCAATGCTGCCCATAACCGCCTCTGCGGTTTGAAACCCGGATGCATTCGCGTCGGCAACGGTTGGCTGCTTGGAGCAGCCGACAAGCGCGGCGACACCGAGCAGGCTGAGCGCAAGAATGAACGCTTTTCTCTTCATATTTTTATCCTCCGGTTAGTTGAGTTCAATCGTCACGGTTGCGTTGGTGCCGATCAGGTTCTGCAGATTGACGTCATCCGTCAACTGAATTTTGACGGGGATGAGCTGCGTAACCTTGGTATACGTACCGCTTGTGCTAAAGCTGGCTGTATTGCCGGATATTGCGGTTTGCGTGGTGCGGTCAATCTCCCGAACCAACCCGGTAAAGGTGCTGCCGGGGTAGGCATCGAGCTTTAATTTTACGCTCTGCCCAACCTTGATCTTCGCAATTTCGGTCTCCTCAATATTTGCCTGCACATAGATGTCGGTTGTGTCCGCCACCACGGCGGCAACCGTCGTTGGGCCTACGAGTTGATTGACCGTTGCGTTTGCCTGCACAATCTCCCCATCGATGGGCGAACGCAGGTAACCAACATTATCCACCTTGCCGATGATCTCGTTGGCTTCTACCGAACTGCCGACGTGGACGGAGAGCTTGGAGAGCTTTCCGCTTCCCATTGCCGTAATGGGGTAAAACTTTGCCGTCACCTTTGCGTTATCGGTGGTCAGGCTCTGGGCACCGCTCCAGATGAAGTAGTAGCCAATGCTGCCTCCAACTATGATCAATAGCGCCAGGATTCCAGCGAGCTTGACGCCGAAGTTCGCTTTCTTTTTTCCGGATTGTTCCGGCTTCGCGTTTGTAACCTGTTCCATATTGCGTTCCCTTTCTATTCTATAAACTGGTTTTCTTTAAATTGCTATTCTTTAAACTGTTCGCTTTAAACGGTTAGTCTTTAAACTGCAATTCTTTCGTTTGCTATTTTCTAATTGCAATTCTTCAAATTACTTTTAGTCAATTGCTATTCTTTAAATTGCGAATTATATAAATCGGCGTAAAAGCCGTTTGCAGCGAGCAGTTGTGTGTGGTTGCCCTGCTCTACAATGTCGCCATCACGCATGACGAGGATCAGATCCGCATTGCGAATGGTGGACAGCCGGTGCGCAATGATAAAGCTGGTCCGGCCCTGCATCAGATGATCCATCGCGCTCTGGATCAGAATCTCGGTGCGTGTGTCAACCGAGCTTGTCGCCTCGTCCAGAATCAGAATTCTCGGGTCGGAGAGCACAACGCGCGCAATGGTCAACAGCTGCTTTTGCCCCTGAGAGAGATTGCTGGCTTCCTCGTTGAGCTCCATATCATATCCACCGGGCAGCGCCTGAATAAACTCATGGCAGCGGGCGGCTTTTGCCGCGGCAATGACCTCGGCGTCGGTTGCGTCAAAGGTGCCGTAGCGAATGTTGTCCATCACCGTGCCGTTATAGAGCCAGGTGTCCTGAAGCACCATTCCAAAGTGGGCGCGCAGGTCGTTACGTGTGTAGTCCTGAATATCCACACCGTCGATGCGGATATGCCCGCTATTGATGTCGTAAAAACGCATCAAGAGCTTTACGATGGTCGTTTTACCCGCTCCGGTCGGGCCGACGATGGCAATCTTTTGCCCCGGCTTGATGTCGGCGGAGAAGTTTTTGATGATCACTTGATCCGGATTGTAACCAAACCGTACATGATCGAAGGTGACCGCGCCGCAGGTTGCCATCTCAACAACGTCAACAGGCGTATCGGCGGACTCTTCCGCCTCGCTCAGGAAGCCGAATACGCGCTCCGCCGCAGCCGCGGTGGATTGCAGCGTGTTGGAGATGGAGGAAAGCTGGGAAATCGGCTGCGTGAAGCTCCTCATATATTGAATGAAGGACTGTATGTCGCCGATCTCCACGACCTTCTTTACCGCGAGATATCCGCCGAGGATACAGACGGTAACATAGCCGAGATTGCCAACCGCATTCATCACGGGCATCATAATGCCGGTATAGAATTGCGAATTGACCGCAACGGTGCGGAGCTTTGCGTTGGTCTCGCCGAATGTTTTTAGTGAGGATTCCTCGCCGTTAAAGGCCTGCACGATGTTGTGCCCGCTATACATTTCTTCCACGTGCCCGTTGAGCTCGCCCATGTGTTTCTGCTGTGCCGCAAAATACACCTGCGATTTTTTGACAATACCCATCACGATAACAGCCGAGAGGGGCAGAACAAACAGGGCAACCAGCGTCATGAGCACATTGATGGAGAGCATCATGGCAAGTACGCCGAGGATCATGGTGGCGGAGGTGATAAGCTGGGTCAGGCTCTGGCTGAGCGACTGGTTGATCAAATCAACGTCGTTTGTAATGAAGCTTAGAACCTCGCCATGGGTCTTGCTGTCGTAATACTTCAGGGGCAGGCGGTTCATCTTCTCGGAGATGGCGCGGCGCAGGTCAAAGGAGACATTGTTGGAGACCTTTGCCATAATGAACCCCTGCAAAAACGTGCAGAGGGCGGACAGCAGATAGAGCCCGATCAACCATGCGATGATTCTGCCCATGTAGGCAAAGTCGGTATAAAGCCCGGTGCCGGAGGCATAGGCAAGCAATCCCTCCACGAGTTTGGTGGTCACCTTGCCCAGCAGTTTCGGGCCGACGATGGAAAACACGGTGGAGACGATTGCGATCAGGATGACCACAAAAATTGTCACTTTATAGGGCGAAAGGTAGGTGATGAGCGTCTGCATGGTCTTTTTAAAGTCCTTCGGCTTCTCACCAGGCCCTCTCATCATGCCCGGGCCGCCGCCCATCATTCCGCCGGGACGTCCCTGCGGAGCCGCATTGCCGCGGGGT
>JAEWYV010000041.1 GCA_023458615.1 Bacillota bacterium | reverse complement strand
TGTACCCGCCGATATTAAGCCGGAGGCGAACGTGGTGCTGCTTTCTTCGCTCACTGCGGATCAGCGCGCCATCTGCCGCCTGCTCAAAGCAGGGGAAATGAGTTTCGACGAGCTTTGTGACGCGCTGACACTACCGATTGGAACAATGAACGCTTCACTTACGGAATTACAGTTTTCCGGCATTTTACAGGTCTTGCCCGGCAGACGGTATGCAGTAGACACAGAGCGCACCAAACTCAAGGATGTTTAAAACCGATGCGCATTCATAAAACAGTTATTAAGAGTAATATTGGCCAGACCAGAATCGCTCTCGCGGGATGCAATCCATAAGCATGATAACTTCGCTAAAACCATCGATAGAATGCCGTATCGCGAACGCAGCATACATTACATATATATGTAGAAATTTCTGAAAGTGCAAGTCGGAGGCTTCGTTATCGTCGAGTATTTTGCAAGAAACATCCGGTTTTTTGCGTCATTTCTTGTAGTCTAAATATATCCTTCACAATATTTATCTTGACAGAATTGCAGATTTTCGGAATAATGAAGCAGTTGCCGAATGAGTCATACGCATATAACGCGTGACATGCCTGCTTGGGTGCCGTTCGGTAGGAGGAATGATATGTCAGAATCATTGGTTATCGTTGAGTCGCCGGCAAAGGCGAAGACGATCGGAAAATTCTTAGGAAATAAATTCAAGGTGGTCGCGTCCAACGGACACATTCGCGATTTGCCCAAGAGTCAGCTCGGCGTTAAGATTGAAAACAATTTTGAGCCGAAATATATCACCCTGCGCGGACGGGGCGATGTCCTTGAGCGTATCCGCAAGGAAGCGAAGACCGCCGAGAAAGTGTATCTCGCGACCGACCCTGATCGCGAGGGGGAGGCCATCAGCTGGCATCTGGCGCAAGTGCTCAATCTGGATGAGACGAGCAAGTGCCGCATCGTGTTCAACGAGATCACCGCAACCGCGGTGAAGAATTCCATCAAGGGTGCGCGCGCCATCGACATGCGCCTTGTCAACGCGCAGCAGGCACGGCGTATTCTGGATCGATTGGTAGGCTATGAGATTAGTCCGATCCTTTGGAGAAAAGTGCGTAAGGGTCTCTCAGCCGGTCGCGTGCAGAGCGTTGCAACACGCATCATCTGCGACCGCGAGGCGGAAATTCGCGCGTTTGTGCCGGAGGAATACTGGAACATCACAGCAAAGCTGCGCGAGATTGCCAATAAAAAGACATTTGAAGCGAAATATTACGGCGAGAACGGCACAAAGAGGGATATCTGCAACGAAGCAGATGCGGCGGAGGTCGTATCGCGCATTGAAAACAACCTCTTCACCATAACGGATGTGAAAGAGGGGGTAAAGTCCCGTCATCCTGCGCCGCCGTTTACGACGAGCAGCCTGCAGCAGGAAGCCTCCCGCAAGCTTGGCTTTACGACAAAGCGAACGATGATGATTGCACAGCAGCTCTATGAGGGCATTGAGATTGGCGGCAAAGGTGCGGTTGGTTTAATCTCCTATATCCGTACCGATTCCGTCCGCATCGCGACCGAAGCGCAGCAGTCCGCGCGTGCATTTATCGCGGGGCGCTATGGAGAGAAGTATATTCCGGAGAAGCCGAATTTTTATAAAGGGCGCGACAACGCGCAGGATGCGCACGAAGCCATCCGCCCGACCAGCGTAGATAATGAGCCCGCCGCCATCAAGGACCACCTGACGGGGGAGCAGTTCCGCCTCTATAAGCTCATCTATGAGCGGTTTCTCGCGAGCCAGATGAGCGACGCAACCTTTGCGACCACGCAAGTGACGCTGGATTGCGCGGGTGCTACCTTCCGTGCCAACGGAATTCGCACCATATTTGATGGATTCACCGCAATCTATACCGAAGGTCGGGATGACGCGCAGGAGAAGGAGACCACCCTGCCGGAACTCGCCGCGGGTGAGTCCTGTAAAGCGGAAAAACTCGAAAGCGAGCAAAAGTTTACCCAGCCGCCGGCACGCTACACCGAAGCAACGCTGGTGAAGGCGCTGGAGGAAAAGGGGATCGGTCGACCGAGTACCTATTCTCCGACGATTTCCACCATTGTGGAGCGCGGCTACATTGCGCGCGAGAAAAAGCAGCTGGTGCCGACTGAGCTTGGATTTGTCGTCAACCGCTTTATGATGGAGAATTTTGACGAGATCGTGGATGTTCAGTTCACCGCCATGATGGAGGGCGAGCTCGACGGCGTGGAAGAGGATAAGGTCGCCTGGGTGGACGTTCTCGGTAAATTCTACGCCCCATTCCATGAGAAGGTCGCCGTCGCTCTGGAGAAAGCGCCGCCGGAAAAGATACCGGACGAGGTTTCGGACGTTGTCTGCGAAAAATGCGGCGCGATGATGGTCTATAAACTCGGACGCTTCGGTAAATTTCTCGCCTGTCCGAATTTTCCGACTTGCCGCAATACAAAGGCGATTGTCGAGAAGATCGATGTACCCTGCCCCAAGTGCGGCGCGGCGCTCATCAAGCGCAAGAGCAAGCGCGGCAAGGCATTCTACGGCTGCGAACGGTACCCCGAATGCGACTTTGTCTCCTGGGACAAGCCCACTAAGATGGCCTGCCCGCAATGCGGCGGCATGATGGTACAGAAGATCGGGCAAAACGGCAGCTATATTGCCTGCATGAATAAAGAATGCGGCTACATTCACCGCAACGCCAAGAAGAACAAGGACGAAAAAGAGGTCGAAGCCGAATGAGCGAAACACGCGTCTTGGTCATAGGCGCGGGGTTAGCTGGCTGCGAGGCGGCCTATCAGCTCGCCGAGCGGGGCATCGCGGTGGATCTTTACGAGATGAAACCGCAGAAGATGAGCCCGGCGCACCATAGCGAAGATTTTTGCGAGCTGGTCTGCAGCAATTCCCTGCGCTCCGACCGCATCGAAAACGCAGTCGGGCTGCTCAAAGCCGAACTACGGATTCTGGGTTCTCTCGTGCTTCGCGTTGCGGACGAAACACGTGTCCCTGCGGGCGGTGCGCTTGCGGTAGATCGCGACGGATTTTCCGCACGCACGACGCAGATCATCCGCTCCCATCCCAACATCACCGTGCACAGCGAGGAAATCACCCGAGTGCCGGATGCGCCTGCAATCATCGCTACAGGCCCGTTGACCTCGGACGCGTTGGCGGAGGATATTGCGAGACTGACGGGAGAGCCGCTCCATTTTTATGATGCGGCGGCGCCGATTGTAACCTACGACTCGCTGGATATGACGAAGGTATACCGCGCGTCTCGCTACGGGCGCGGGGATGACTACCTCAATTGCCCGATGACGCGGGAGGAATACGCGGCCTTTTACCAGGCGTTGATCTCCGCCGAGACGGCGGAACTGCATAGCTTTGAAACGCCACGCGTGTTTGAAGGATGCATGCCGGTCGAGGTGATGGCAAAGCGCGGAGAACAAACGCTCTGCTTTGGGCCGCTGAAACCCGTTGGGCTGGAGATTGACGGCAAAGAACCATATGCCGTTGTACAGCTTCGGCAGGACGATAAGGACGGAAAGCTCTTTAACCTAGTCGGCTTCCAGACCAATCTAAAATTCGGTGAGCAGAAGCGCGTCTTTGGACTGATCCCGGGTTTGGAAAATGCGGAGTTCGCGCGCTATGGCGTCATGCATCGCAACACCTTCCTCCAATCGCCAAAGCTGCTTAACTACGATTATCAGATGCGCTCGCATCCCGGTTTGTATTTTGCGGGTCAAATGACCGGGGTAGAGGGCTATGTGGAGTCCGCGTCCAGCGGATTTGTCGCGGCGCTGTCGCTGGCCAATCAGCTCGCCGGGAAACCACCCGTCGATTTTTCGGCAAAGACCGCAATCGGTTCTCTGGGACACTATGTCTCCGGCTACGTGGGCGACGATTTTCAACCGATGAATGTCACCTTTGGCATCATGGACGGCCTGCAGCAACGGATTCGAAAGAAGACGGAGCGCTATGGAAAAATTGCGGAGCGCGCACTTGCACTGATTCAGGAATGCAAAGCAGGGCTATAATGTAAATTTCCGATTGGTGAGTAATTTTGCCCCAATCAATGATATAAAAATCGTGAAAGAATTGAAAACGAATGTGCGAATGCGGGCGAATGCGCCCGCTTTGTGCTAGTATGATATTCAGGTAGAAACTACCTGCGCGCGCGGTGATCCCTCAGGATGCTGATAAGATTATATGCGGCGCAACAGCAAGGAGGATTACCCGCTTGGAATTAAGGGGTACGACGATAATCGCCGTCAAAAAAGATGGCAAGTGTGCCGTTGCAGGCGACGGACAGGTAACGATGAGCGAGACCGTTATCATGAAAGCAACGGCAAAAAAAGTCCGAAGGCTCTATCACGATCAGGTCGTGGTGGGTTTTGCGGGATCTGTTGCAGATGCATTCTCGCTCTGCGAGCGGTTTGAGAAAAAACTGGAGCAATATAGCGGGAACCTTACTCGTGCTGCGGTATCGCTTGCGCAGGACTGGCGCAGCGATAAGATTATGCATAAGCTTGAGGCACTGCTCATCGTTGCCAATAAAGAGGAACTGCTGATCGTCTCAGGTACCGGAGAGGTCATCGATCCCGACGACGGTATTGCCGCCATCGGATCGGGCGGCATGTATGCGCTCGCCGCTGCAAAAGCGCTCAAGGCCAACACCGACCTTAGCGCAACGCAGGTTGCGGAAAAAGCGCTGCGCATTGCGGGCGATATCTGCGTCTTTACCAACGGAAACATCACGGTGGAGGAGGTTTGACGCATATGCAATTGACGCCAAGAGAGATTGTGGAAGCGCTGGATAAATATATTATCGGCCAGGACAAGGCTAAGCGCGCGGTTGCCGTTGCGCTGAGAAACCGCTATCGCAGAAGCCAGCTGAGCGAGGAACTACGCGAGGAGATCACCCCGAAAAACATCGTGATGATTGGACCGACGGGCGTCGGTAAAACCGAGATCGCAAGAAGGCTTGCAAAACTTGTAGACGCGCCGTTTGTCAAGGTTGAGGCCACGAAATATACAGAGGTCGGGTATGTCGGGCGCGATGTGGAGAGCATGGTACGAGACCTTGTGGATGCCGCCATCCGCATCAGCATGAACCAGCGCATGGAGGATGTTCGCCTCGTTGCGGAGGCCGCCGCCGAGCAGGCGCTGGTGGATCTGTTGTTGCCCGGCGCGAAAAAGCGCGAGCAGAGACAGCAGCAGAATCCGCTACAGATACTCCTCGGCGCGGGGCAGCCCCAACCCAGCGAACCGGAACCCAGCGAGGAGGAAAAGGCGCGCCGCTACAGCGAACGCGAGCGCGTTCTTGCAGAGCTACGCGCGGGTAAACTCGAAAAGGAACTGGTTGAGGTTGAGGTGGAGGAGCAGGGTGGCAAGAATGACGCAATGTTTGCTGCCGGAATCGATCTAAACATTGGCGAAATGTTTGGTGATTTTCTGCCGAAGAAAACCAAGCGCCGCAAGCTGCCCGTGCGGGAAGCGCGCCGCGTGATTGTTCAGCAGGAGAGTGAAAAGCGAATCGATATGGACGACGTCCACCGCGAAGCCTTACAGCGCGCGGAGCAGGACGGCATCATCTTTATCGACGAGATTGATAAGATTGCGGGATCGGATCGCATGGGCGGACCGGATGTTTCCCGTGAGGGCGTACAACGCGATATTTTGCCCATCGTAGAGGGCAGCGTGGTCAGCACGAAGTATGGCCCCGTGAAAACCGACTATATGCTCTTTATCGCCGCGGGCGCCTTCCACACTGCAAAGGTAAGCGATCTGATTCCAGAATTACAGGGGCGTTTCCCGATTCGTGTGAAGCTGGATGACCTGACGCAGGAAGATTTCGAGAAGATTTTAACCCAGCCGGAAAACGCGGTAACCAAGCAATATACCGCATTGCTTTCGGCGGACAAGGTGAAGCTCAGCTTTGCGCCGGACGCGCTGCGCGAAATTGCGAAGTTTGCCTACCTTGCCAACGAAAACACCGAGAATATTGGCGCGCGCCGCCTGCACACGGTTATGGAGAACCTGCTTGACGACATCTCTTTTAACGCGAACGGGCAGCACCCGGAGATCGAACTCAATATCGACGCGGCCTATGTGGACGAGCATCTAGGTGAGGAATTCCACGAGGATGATATCCACAAATACATTCTCTAACAAACGATAAGGAACGAGAATATTTGCAGAACGGACGCGTGAAAAGAATCGCGCTTGCGCTCATCATAACCGCCACCTTCCCGCTGCTGAATGGCTGCGCGGAGGCGGCGGCTGTCCAGACGCTCTCTGTTGCTCTCGCAACTCCGTCGCCCGCGCCCGAGGTGATCTCGATTAACGAAGGCGCACAGGAGCAAACGAACGCGAAATACGGCATCACCGTTGTTTCACAAAACGAAGGGGAAACGCAGGCGGATGGCACACTGGTATCCGAAGACGGAGCGCAGATTAATCTGATGGCAACAAATGAGCCGACGGTGACCCCCGTTTTGACGCCGACACCGGTGCCGAGCGCGCCGCCGGTTACCCCGACGCCGACGCCAAGCCCAACGCCGACGTCAAGCCCGGCAACGACGGAAAAACCGAAAGCGACCGCAACACCTAAGACAACGGCGAAGGCAACGCCAAAGGCGACAAATACGCCAAAGCCGACCGCAAAGGTGACAGAGAAACCGATAGAAACGGCAACGCCTAAACCCGCGGCGACCACGGACGGAAGCTTCACCATCACCCCGGCTCCAACAGCGAAACCAACGGCAACTCCAACCCCGAGCCCCGCAACGACCTCTGCACAGGAGCCGCCGAATGTAAGCGGACCCTACAGCGGAGAGGATGTTTTGCTTGCCGCACGTGTGGCCTATTTTGAATCCGGAAAATCGGAGGACGGATACCGCGCAGTGGTCTGCGTCATTCTCAATCGGGTAGAGTCCGGCAAATGGCCTGGCTCGGTATATGATGTGGTGTATCAAAAGAGCCAGTTCTCCGTTGTGGGCAGAAGCGATTTTTTGACCAAAACGATACCAGATAGCGTGATTGGATATGCCAACGACGTGCTCAACAATGGAAGCCGGCTGCTGGACAGCAGCGTGATGTCTTTCCGCAGCGCGACAACGGACAAGACCTGGGGCACGCGTACCTACTACGGCACATATGGCGGCAATGATTTTTACGGTTGAGCGCATTTGATGCACAAAGACAAGCCCGCAATAAAGAAAACGATTGGTGCGGGCAATCAAAATAGACTATACTATCGATAGCACCTACGCGCAGCGTTGCGCAAGGAATAAACCGCGGCAATGCAAAAGGCGCTTTGCGGTGCTTTTGTGCGAAAGAAAGCAAGAAATACGGCGAATCGGGATATTCGTCGCCAGGAAACGGGATAGAATGAGCAGAAATTGGGGAAGATGACAGATGGCAAGTAAACTTAAGATCATTCCGTTAGGCGGAATGGGTGAAATTGGAAAGAATATGACCGCGTTTGAATACGGAAACGACGTGGTTGTGGTTGATTGCGGCATCAGCTTTCCGGATGACGATATGCCCGGCATCGACGTAGTCATACCGGATATGAGTTATTTGCGTGAGAACCGCGATAAACTCAAAGGATTTTTGATTACGCACGGACATGAGGATCATATTGGCGCGCTGCCCTATGCGCTCAAGGAATTTGACGTTCCAGTGTACGGCACCGCGTTTACCATCGCGCTGATTGAGCATAAGCTCGAAGAGGCGCGGGTGTCGAGCAAAAAACTCACCGTGGTAAAACCCGGCGATCATGTGGATCTCGGCTGTTTCAAGACGGAGTTTATAAAGACGGGGCACTCGATTGCGGGTGCGGTTGCGCTGGCGATCAACACACCCATCGGCACGGTGATTCACACCGGAGACTTTAAGGTGGACTTTACGCCCATCGATGGCGAGCCGATCGATATCATTCGCTTTGCGCACTATGGCTCGCGCGGGGTGCTCGCACTGATGAGCGACAGCACAAACATTGAAAGCCCCGGTCACACGCAAAGCGAAAAAGAGATCGGCAAGACGTTTGAATACTATTTTGACGTCGCGGAAGGGCGAATTATTGTCGCCTCCTTTGCCAGCAACGTTTATCGCATTCAGCAGGTTGCGGATGTGGCGGTCAGCCACGGGCGCGTGCTCTGCTTTCAAGGCAGAAGCATGGAGCAGGTGGTGCAGATTGCAATGCGGCTTGGTTACCTGAAGATTCCGCCGGAGTGTATTGTCAAGGTCGATCAGCTCAAGCGCTATCGCGATGATCAGATTTGCGTCATCACCACCGGCAGCCAGGGTGAACCGATGAGCGGGCTTTTCCGCATGGCAACCGCGACGCATCGGCTCAACATTGGAAAAGGCGATACGGTTATCATCTCGGCTTCGGCCATCCCCGGCAATGAGATTGGCGTTTCGCGCGTGATCAACCAGCTCTATCAAAAGGGCGCTGAAGTGATCTACAATCGCATGGCGGATGTTCACGTCTCCGGCCACGCCTGCCGCGAAGAGTTGCGCCTCATGATGGAGCTCACTAAGCCGAAGTATTTTATTCCGGTGCACGGTGAATACCGGCATTTGGTGATGCATTCCAAACTCGCCAAAGAGATGGGCGTTTTGCCCGAGAATATCTTTATTGCAAACACTGGCGACGTCATTGAGCTCACCCAGCGTAGCGGGCGTAAGGCAGGGGCTGTCACCTCCGGCAGCGTAATGGTTGACGGCATTGGCGACATTGACGACGTAGTGCTCAAGGATAGAAAGACATTGTCTCAGGACGGCCTTGTCGTTGTCGTACTCACGCTGGACAGCGAAAACGGACGGATGCTCGCACCGCCGGAGATCATCTCGCGCGGGTTTGTCTACATGCGGGATTCCGAGGAGCTGATTGCGGACACAAAGGCGCTGCTCCTAAAAGAGACGAGAAAGTTCGAGGGCGCGGATCGCAGCGACTATGCCAACATCAAGTCCGGCATCCGCAACTCCCTGAAGTCGTTTTTGAAGAACCGCACCAAGCGCACGCCGATGATACTGCCCATCATCATTGAGATTTGATAGGGAGAATACGATGGTTTACGACACAGCAAAGCTGCTTGCATCCGAAATGCAAAATAGCGTAGAATATCGCGAGTACACCGCCGCAAAGGCGCGCGCTATGGAAAACAAGACCACATGCGCCCTGATTGAGGAATATAATAAGCTCCAAATTCGCTCTCAGGCGGCAATGATCGCCGGAGACAAGGAGAGCGATGCGCTCAAAAAACTGCAAAAGATTGGCGAGTTGTTGCAGTTTGATGCCGATGCATCCGCCTATCTGATGGCGGAATTTCGTTTAAAGCGCATGCTTGGCGATGTCTATAAAATTCTGGCAGAAGCGGTTGAGATTGACCTTAGCCCGCTGGAATCATAAACAGAAGCTGAGAAGAACGAAAACAAGATGGCGGCAAGTGCTAGACCAGATAAAAAACCACGGAGAACAAGAGAGAGATGTCAATCAACGCAAAACCAGAAAAGAAGAGGACAAGACAGCAGAAGCGTATGATGCGCGTCTGGCTTTCGGTTCGTCCGGCGGTGGTGCTGCTGGTGAGCCTTGCGGTTGTGTTCTTTATCGCCCGGTTTACGGTAAACTATGTGCTTTCCAAATACATTGAACCGGTGGATCGAAACGACGCGACGCCCATTGAGGTGACCATTCCCGCATCGTCATCCGCAAGCAGCATTGCGCGGATCCTCTACGGCGCTTGCGGCTATGACAAAGACGGGCTGATCTCAAGTACGGCGGCGTTCAAGGTGTATGTAGACTTTGTCGGCAAGGCAAACAGCCTGAAGGCGGGCACCTATGTTTTGAGCAAGAACATGAGCATCAAGCAGATTGTTGAAGAACTCTGCGAAGGCAATGCGCCCAAGGCCACCGTTAAGTTTACCATTCCGGAAGGTTACACGATCGAGGGCATTGCAAAAGTGCTCATGGAAAAGGGACTGATCACGAGCGAGAGCCAGCTTTACGATGCGGTCAAGAGCGGAAGCGCATTTATGAATTTTGCCTTCATTGCGGACGCGGCAGCAACACAAAACGCGAGCGCGCGCTCTTATATGATGGAGGGATATCTCTTCCCGGATACATATGAGGTATATGCCGACGCGAGCGTGGAGACCATCTTGATCAAGATGCTCAATCGGTTCAACGAAGTATATTCCGAGGAGTATCTCACCCGCACACAGCAGCTCAACATGACGATGGATCAGGTGATTACGCTCGCGTCGCTCATTGAGCGAGAAGCGGCTGCGCCAAACGATTTTTCCAAGGTTTCCGCGGTGTTCCACAATCGTTTGAACCAGAATATGCCGTTGCAAAGCTGCGCAAGCTTGAGCTATGCACTGGGCGTAACCAAATATGTGTTTAACGCAACGGAGCAGCAGACGGAATCGCTGTACAACACCTATAAATACAACGGTCTGCCCGTGGGCCCTGTCTGCAATCCGGGCAAGGCCGCAATTGAGGCAGCTCTTTACCCCAACGAAGAATTCCTGAAGGACGGCTATCTCTTCTTCTGCAACCAGAATCCGAAGGAAACCAGCGAGCTGGTATTTGCAAAGACCTATGAGGAGCACGAGAAGAACGTAGAGAAGTTCCAACAGTATTGGTGAGAAACAAAAACGTATGGATACGCTCCGCCGGGAAGCTCCGGCGGAGTGCGTTTTTCTTTGGGTTGCAATCCTGCGCGGCAGGCGAAAAATGGCGTTAGAATTGGCGAGCTGGAATACGATCATTGCTGTTGCCGTAAAACAACATATGTGGTAAAATAAATTCCGTATGAAACAAAGAATTGAAAAATTACGTAAAAGTCTTGAAAAATCCTCGCTTGATGCTGCGCTGATCACCAGCGGCACCAATATTCGCTACTATTCGGGATTCACCAGTTCGGACGGAATCTTCCTCGTCACCCCAAAGGGCACCTATCTCGTAACCGATTTTCGGTATACGATTCAGGCGAACGCGCAGACCAAAGGACTCTGTGAGGTGATTGAAGCGCCGTATACCGAGCAACTGAATCGTATCCGCACATTTCTTCTGGCGGACGGCTGCAAGCGCGCCGCTTTTGAAGAGGGCGCGATGAGTGTTGTCGATTTTGGTGGTTACCAAGCGATGCCTGTCGAATGGGTGCCGTTTGGCGGAACCATTTCGCTTCCGCGTCTCTATAAGTCGCCGGAGGAGGTCGAAAGTCTCCAACAGGCACAGAAGATTGCGGATCAGTCCTTTCTTGAGTGGCTGGGCCGTATCGGTGCGGGCATGAGCGAAAAGGAAGCGACTGCCGAACTGAACTATGTTTGCCAAAGAAATGGAAGCGACGGTGTTTCGTTTGATCCCATCGTTGCTGGTGGGCCGAACGGCGCAATGCCGCATGCACTCCCGGGTGAACGCAAATTGCAAAACGGCGATTTGGTCGTGACGGACTTTGGCTGCATGATCAACGGTTATCATTCGGATATGACACGAACGTTTGCTGTCGGTAGGATTGACGGCGAGAGCAAAGAGATCTACGAAATCGTGAAAACTGCTCAACAGATGGCGCTGGATGCGCTGACCAACGGCATATCCGGACTGGCGCTGGATGCCGTCGCGCGGGAATATATCATGCAAAGGGGCTATGGCCCGCAGTTCGGACACGGGCTGGGTCATGGGTTCGGTCTTGAGATCCATGAGAATCCGCGCGCTTCCGTGAGCAGCACGGATATCCTCACCGAGGGGATGACCATCACGGTTGAACCTGGAATCTATGTAGAGGGCAAGTGCGGCGTTCGCATTGAGGACTGCTGCGTGGTGACTAAGGACGGACATCACAACTTTGTCACGGTGACGAAGGAACTGCTCACCATCTAACACTTGGAGATTTTCAGCAGTTAGCATGCTGATGATTGCAGTATAAACGAAGAGTAACAGAAATAATGGAGGAAACAACCATATGATCAGTGCAGGCGAATTCAGAAAAGGCATGACCGTGGAGATTGACGGGTCAGTCTGGCAAATTTCCGATTTCCAGCATGTAAAACCCGGCAAAGGCGCGGCATTCGTGCGTACTCGCCTCAAGAACGTGATGACGGGCGCGGTTTTGGAGCGCACGTTTAACCCGACGGATAAGTATCCGCCGGCACACATTGAGACCAAGGAAATGCAGTACCTCTATGAAGACGGCGGCCTGTACTATTTCATGGATGTCGAGAGCTATGAGCAGATTCCGCTCAACCACGATCAGGTGGAAGATGCCATTGCATTCATCATTGAGAACCAGAGCGTGAAGGTTCGCTTCTTCAAGGGCGCGCCGTTCTCCGTGGAAGCGCCGAACTTTGTGGAATTGCTCATCACGCATTCCGAGCCCGGCGTGCGCGGCGACACCGCGACGGGTACTACCAAGCCCGCAACGCTGGAAACCGGATATACGCTCAACGTCCCGCTGTTCGTGAATGAGGGCGACCGCATTCGTGTTGACACCCGCACGGGCGAATACATGGAGCGCGTATAACGCGCAAACTAACCCAATCTACAGGTTCGGAAACGAACAGAAAGGCGAGTGAACCATATGAGCTTTATTTCTGAAAAAGTAGCGTATCTGGACGGGCTTGCCGATGGCCTCTCGCTCAAAGATGAGGGAACGGACAAGGTTCTGCGCGGAATTATTGAAACCCTCGGCGCGATTGCCGAAGCGCTGGAAGAACAGGACGAGAGCATTGACGACCTCAGCGACTGCGTCGATGGTATCTATGATGAGTTGGACGACATTGAGAGTATCATTGACGACGAGTATGACGGCGAGATGGACGAGGACGACTTTATCGAAGTCATCTGCCCCCATTGCGGCGAGACCGTCTATTTTGATGAGGACATGATCGATAGCGAAGACGGCCTGATTTGCCCGAACTGCAACGAGACCATTGAGTTTCAAATTCCCGGCGCTGAAGACGACGAGGAAGTTGACGATTGATCGCATAACCAAATAGCATCGGTAGCCCCGCTTGTCTAAACACAAGCGGGGCTTTTTTGCGGACTTTCATCGTCGGAAAAGGACTTAGGCATCTTCCGGCGAATACTTACTAGGCACACAATGCAAAATATAGGGAGGACGCGCGCGGATGACAGACGAAAACCCGAGACAATATTATGAGCGGATTCAGGCAGAGACACTCTCGCCCTATGCCATGCTCGCGCAAAACTCACGCGGACGCGAAACACCCGTAGAACCATGCCAGATTCGTACAGCGTTTATTCGCGACCGCGACAGAATTCTGCACAGCAAATCCTTCCGGCGGCTCAAGCACAAAACGCAGGTCTTTCTCTCGCCGCAGGGGGATCATTATCGCACGCGTTTAACACACACGCTGGAGGTTTCGCAGATTGCGCGGACAATTTCGCGTGCGCTTAGGCTCAACGAGGACCTAACCGAGGCAATTGCAATGGGCCACGATCTGGGGCATACGCCGTTTGGACACTCCGGTGAGGATGTGCTCAATGAGCTGTTGCCCGGCGGATTTGAGCACAACGAGCAGAGTCTTCGCGTGGTCGAAAAGCTGGAGAATGAGGGCGAGGGCCTCAACCTCACCTTTGAGGTGCGGGATGGCATCCTGCACCATAAAAAAAGCGGAACACCCGCCACACTGGAGGGCAAGGTGGTCTCCCTGGCCGACCGGATTGCCTATATCAACCACGACATCGACGATGCAATTCGAGCGGGGATCCTACATGAGCATGACCTGCCGGAGAATGCGGTTCGCGTTCTTGGCGATTCGCATGGCAAACGAATTAACTCCATGATTCTCGATGTTGTAAACCAGAGCTTTGGCAAGCCGACGGTGCAGATGAGTGCGCCGGTATTTGAGCAATTTGATGCGCTGCGTGATTTTATGTTTGAACGCGTCTATAAAAACTCTAAGGCAAAGAGCGAGGAAGAAAAGGCAAAGCGCGTCGTCTATGAGCTATTTGACTACTA